>NZ_JBFAXX010000023.1:0-118894 GCF_040680995.1 Kitasatospora sp. NPDC051914 | reverse complement strand
TCACCGCAGCGATCTGGCACAACCACAAGACCGGCCAGCCAACACTGCGGTCACTCACCGCCTACGACCACTGACCTTGGAATCAACCATCTAGGCGGGGCGCAGGTCGGAGACCGGGGCGGGGCGGTCCGTCCGGGTGCCGCCGGGCTTGTTCGGGCCGCCCTTGCCGCTGTTGCCCGGGCCGTCGCCGGTGGCCAGGCCGAGTGCGGCGCGGACGGCCTCCGGGCGCTCGAAGCCCAGGAGCTCCTCGCCCTTGGCGAGTTCCTGCTCCATCACCTTCGGGTCGGTGGCGGTCCGGGCCGCCCGCAGGTGGGTCAGGGCCTGCTTCAGCTCGCCCTTGAGCGCGCCGACCGGGCCGGAGGCCACCCCGCCCCAGTCGCGCTTCCCCAGGTCGTCGATCTCCCTGTCCACCGCGACGGACAGCGTGAGCGCCCACGCCCGGTAGGCGGCCGGGTCCTCGGCGGGCTTGGCGTCCGGCTGTTCGTCGAAGGCCCGGTCGATCCGGTTCTCGGCGCGGAGGTAGGCCAGCTGGGCCTCGTTCAGGGCGGTCCGGTCCTGGCGTGCGGAGCCCTTGGCGAAGGAGCTGGTGTCGGTCAGGAAGCAGGTGGCGTAGTGGTCGTCGTCCAGCGCCCAGGTCTCCTGGTCGGGGTAGAAGAAGTGCAGTTCCAGGTCCTCGGAGATCGCCCAGCTGTCCGGCGCGTAGTCGAAGAGGGCGTCGGCGCAGCTCTTCCTGGCGTCGGCGACCACGCGGTCCTTGCCGGGGTAGACGAAGGCCGTGAGGCGCGGGTTGGCGAAGACCTCGCCGTAGTGCGGTTCGGAGCAGTCGACCGTCTCGACGTCGGTGACGTCCTCGCCCTTGCCGCTGCCCAGCTTGACGAAGCACTCGCCGACCGCGAGGTCGTAGACCCCGGAGACCGAGGTCCGGCCGGTGTCGTCGGTCTCGTACGGGCCGTCCAGCGGGTCCCGGTCGCCGAAGACGACGCCCAGCACCATCACCACGGCCAGCACCACCGCCCAGAGGCCGCCCAGCGAGATGCCGGCGATCGCCAGGCCGCGGCCGCGCTCGTTGCGGGCCTTGACGGTGCGCAGGGCCGCCACGCCGAACGCGATCGCGCCGACCCACATGCAGCACGCGAGGCCGAGGACGCCGAGCACGAACGAGGCGATGGCGTAACCGCTCCAGGCGGTCGGCGGCCCCACCGGCTGCTGCCATCCCGGGTACCCGGGGCCGGGCTGACCCCAGCCCCCGCTGCCCCACGGGGCGACCGGGACCGCCCCGGGCGGAACCGGGCCGGGCGGGACGGCTCCCGGCAACCCGGGCTGCGGCGGGGCGGTCGACAGCGGCACGGTCTGCGACGGCGGCGCGAACGCCCGTGCCAGCGCCTCGTCCTGGGCCGCCACGTCCTGCGGCGCCCCGAACGGCGGGACGGCGTCCTGGAACGGGGACGGCGGCGCGTAGGGGTTCTGCGGCGGTGCGCCGTACGGCGGGTCGGCCTGCGGGGACGGCGGGGCGAAGGCCCGCGCGAACGCCTCGTCCTGGGCCGCCCGGTCGTCCGGCTGGGGGCTGTACGGGTCGGACGGCATGCGGGGCTCCCTGTGCGCTGTTCGCCGCCGGAAACCGGTCGTTCGACGGCGGCGCGAATATAGCGGATCACCCGGACGACCGTCCGAGCATATTCGGGCGGTGGACGTCCGCAGCGGGCGAACACCCGCGCACGGGCCGGACATGCGGAGCAGAGTGGGCGTCATGATGCGACAGGTCGCCGTTCTCTCCGACATCCACGGGGTGCTCCCCGCCCTCCGTGCGGTCCTCGCCGAGCCCGAGGTCGCCGCCGCCGACCGGATCGTGCTCACCGGCGACATCGCCGCCGGACCGCAGCCCGCCGAAGTGCTGGACCTGCTCACCGCCCTCGGCGAGCGGGTCGTGTGGGTCGCCGGCAACGCCGACCGGGAACTCGTCGAGTACCGGCGCGGCCTGCGCACCGAGATCCCCGACCCGATCGGGCCGTGGGCCGCGGACGCGCTGCGCGAGGACCAGGTCGAGCTGCTGGCCGGACTGCCGCCGACCGCCCGCCTCGCCGTGGAGGGCCTCGGCGAGGTGCTGTTCTGCCACGCCACCCCGCGGGACGACGAGGAGGTCGTCCTGGTCGACTCCCGCCCCGAGCGGTGGACGGAGGTGTTCGACGGCCTGGACGAGGCGGTGGGCACGGTCGTCTGCGGGCACACCCACATGCCGTACGCGCGGCTCGCCGGCGGCCGGCTGGTCGTCAACCCGGGCAGCATCGGCATGCCGTACGGCCGCGGCGGCGCCCACTGGGCGCTGCTCGGCCCGGGTGTCCAGCTGCGGCGCACGGTCTTCGACGTCCCTGCGGCCGTCGCCGGACTGGTCCGCGACTGCGGCTGGGAGCAGATCGGCCCCTGGGCGGACCACTACCTCAACGCCCGCTCCACCGACACCGACGCGCTCCGGGTGTTCGGGCCGCGGGACGGTCGCTGAGGGCTGCACGCGCAGCACCTCGGCGGTCGGCTCAGCCGATGTCGCGGCGGTGGAGGCCGGCCAGGCCGGCCGCTGCCAGGGCGGCGGCGAGGGCGGTGAGCCAGAGGAGGGGGGTGGGGGTGAAGGCGCCGCCGGGGAGGTGCGGGGTGTGGGTGAAGGGTGAGAGGTCGAGGACCCACTGCGGGAGGCGGAGGACCGGGCCGAGCCAGCCGAGCAGGAGGAAGAGGGCGAGGGCGCCCCAGCCGGCCGTGCTCCACCGCGGTGCCAGGCCGACCAGGGCGAGGGCGACGGCTGCGGTCAGCCACACGGCGGGGAGTTGGGCGAGGGCGGCCGGCAGCAGCCGGGCCACGGCGTGGCCGGTGCCGCCCATTGCGGCACCCTGGCCGAGGCCGGTGAAGACCCCGGCGACGGCGAGCAGGACGGCGCTGCCGGCCAACGGGAAGAGCAGGTGGCCGGCCGCCCAGCGGAGCCGGGAGACGGCGGTGGCGAGCACCGGTTCGGCCCGGCCGGAGATCTCCTCGGCGCGCAGCCGCAGTACCGCCTGCACCGCGTACAGGGCGACGATCATGCCGAAGAGGTTGGTCATGGTGCCGAAGTAGGCGTCGAGGAGGCCCTGCCGGCCGCCGAGCCGGGCGATCACGTCGGCGACCCGGGCGTTGTCGCCGACCAGGTCGACGATGCCGCGGGAGACCCCGCCGAAGACCAGGCCGGCCGCGGCGAAGCCGGCCGCCCAGCCGAGCAGGGTGCCGCGGTGCAGTCGGACGGCGAGGGCCGCGGCGGTGCACAGCCCGGGGGCGCCGGCGGCGGGGCCGGGGCGCTGCGGCAGCAGGCCGGCGCCGAGGTCGCGGCGGGCGACCAGGGCGTACGCGGCGGCGACGGCGAGCGCGGTGCCGGCGGCGGGGAGCAGCAGCACCCACCAGCGGTTCTCGGCGAAGGGGCGGACCTGTTCGGCCCATCCGATCGGGGAGAGCCAGCCGACCCAGGCGGGCCCGGCGTCGCCGACGGCGCGCAGCACGAAGGCGGTGCCGAGCAGGGCGCCGGCCAGGCCGTTGGCGGCGCGGGCGGTTCCCGCCACCTGGGCGGTGACGGCGGCGGTGCCGGCGAAGAGCATGCCGCAGCCGGCGAGCGCGAGTCCGAAGGCGAGCGAGCCCGCGGCGGACTGGCCGGTGGCGGTGAGGCAGAGCGCGACGAGGGCGGCGAGCAGCAGGTTGGCGGTGGCGGCGGCGAGCAGGGCCGCGGTGAGCGGGGCGCGGCGGCCGACCGCGCCGGCGCCGACGAGTTCGAGGCGCCCGTCCTCCTCCTCGGCCCGGGTGTGCCGGACGACCAGCAGGGTGCTCATCAGCCCGGCCAGCACGGCGCCGAAGACGCCCATCCGCCAGGCCGTCAGCCCGCCGATGGTGGACGGGTCGTGGAGCGGGCCGTACAGGGCGCGCAGGGAGGTGTTGGCGGCGATGCCGGCGGCGAAGCGCAGGCGGGAGTCCTCGGTGTCGTAGAGGGAGCGGAAGGAGAGCGCGGTGGAGACGACGGAGGCGGCCAGCACGTAGACCCAGGCGGGCAGCGCGATGCGGTCGCGGCGCAGCGCGAGGCGGAACAGCACCGGGGTGCCGGCGAGGGTGTTCACCGGGTCACCGCCGGGTCGGGGGTCTGCTCGTCGCGGGGTGCGCCGGGCTGCTCGTAGTGACGGAGGAAGAGTTCCTCCAGCGTGGGCGGGCGGCTGGTGAGGCTGCGGACGCCGACGGCGCTCAGGGCGCGCAGCACCTCGTCGAGCCGGTCGGCGTCGACCTGGCAGCGGACCCTGCGGCCTTCGGTGACCAGGTCGTGGACGCCGGTCAGTTCCGGTGGCGGGCCCGCGAGTTCGGCGTCGATCGAGGTGCGGGTGAGGTGGCGCAGCTCGGTGAGGGTGCCGGTCTCGACGGTGCGGCCGGCCCGGATGATGCTGACGCGGTCGCAGAGGGCCTCGACCTCGGACAGGATGTGGCTGGAGAGCAGCACGGTGCGGCCGCGGTCGCGTTCCTCGGCGATGCAGCTGCGGAAGACGTCCTCCATGAGCGGGTCGAGGCCGGAGGTGGGCTCGTCCAGGACGAGCAGTTCGGCGTCGGAGGCTAGGGCTGCGACCAGGGCGACCTTCTGCCGGTTGCCCTTGGAGTAGGCGCGGCCCTTCTTGGTGGGGTCGAGTTCGAAGCGTTCGAGGAGTTCGGCGCGACGGGCCCGGTCGAGGCCGCCGCGGAGTCGGCCGAGCAGGTCGATGGCCTCGCCGCCGGTCAGGTTGCGCCAGAGGGTGACGTCGCCGGGCACGTAGGCGAGGCGGCGGTGCAGGGCGACGGCGTCCCGCCAGGGGTCGCCGTCCAGCAGCCGGGCGGTGCCGCCGTCGGCGCGCAGCAGGCCGAGCAGGATGCGGATGGTGGTGGACTTGCCGGAGCCGTTCGGCCCGAGGAAGCCGTGCACCTCCCCGCGGGCGACGGTGAGGTCCAGCCCGTCGAGCGCGCGCGTCCGGCCGAAGTCCTTGACCAGGCCGGTCACCGTGATGGCGGTCGTCATGGCTCGACGGTACTCTCGATTCACGGATTCGTGAAGTTCGTGAATCCGATGGATTTCCGGAAGGGCCGTTCGGTCCCCGATGATGGTCCGACAGTCGCAGCGGGTACGGGAGGCAGCGCGGTGGAACGGGACGAGGCGGCCGTCGGCGCCTTCATCGAGCGCTTCGCCGCCGTCATGGCCGACGCGGGCTTCCCCCGGATGCCCGCCCGGGTGTTCACCGCCCTGCTCGCCACCGACTCGGGTCGCCTCACCGCCGCCGAACTCGCCGACTCGCTCCGGGTCAGCCCGGCCGCGGTGTCGGGCGCGGTGCGCTTCCTGAGCCAGATCAACCTGGTCACCCGCGAGCGCGAGCCCGGCTCGCGCCGCGACCGCTACCGGGTGCACGACGACGCCTGGTACGAGGCCTCGGTGCACCGCGACCGGGAGCTGGTCCGCTGGGAGGCCGGCCTGCGCGAGGGCATCGAGGCGCTCGGCGAAAAGACCCCGGCCGGGGAGCGGCTGGCGGAGTCGCTCGCCTTCTTCGGCTTCATGCGCGAGGAGCTGCCCGGTCTGCTCGGCCGCTGGCACGACCGGCGCGAACAGCTGCGCGCGGCGGCGGCCCGGGAGACGACCCGGGCGGCGACTCAGGGGGCGAGCAGCGCGTCCAGGTAGCGGGCGGCCTCGGCGCGGAGCTCCTGCGGCTGCGGGACACCGCCGGCCCGGCCCGCGCCCGCGGCGGTGTGGAAGATGACGCCGTCGCACCAGCGGACGAGCCTGCGGGCGTCCGCGGCGGCGCCGCGGGAGCCGGCCGCCGCCAGCAGCCCCGCCGCCACCTCCGCGAAGCCCCCGCCCAACCGGTCGTAGACGGCCCGCAGTTCGGGACGGCGGGTGGCCTCCAGGGCGAGCTCCAGCCGGGCCAGGGTGAGCGGCAGCCCGGTGGTCAGTGCCCCGTGCACGCCGGCTGCGAGCGCGTCCAGCAGCACCTCGCGCGGCGGCCGGCCGGGCTCGGGTGTCACGGCGCCGAACGCCGCGGTCTCCAGGTCGGCGATCCGGGTGAGCGCGGCGGCCAGCAGGGCGGCCCGGGTGCGGGCGTGGTTGGAGGTGGAGCCGGCCGGCAGCCCGGCGGCCTCGTCGACGGCGCGGTGGGTGAGCCCGCGCAGGCCGCGTTCGGCGATCAGGGCGATGGCGGTGTCGGCGATCAGGGCGGCGCGCGGCGTACTCATGGCACCGATCATCCCGTGTCCGGCGGCCCGTCCCGTGTCCGGCAGTCGCCGCGGACGGTTCACTACAGATGTAGTAGCGTGACACTACAGGCGTAGTGACCGAGGAGGTCTGCGATGGAGCAGAAGGCTGTCGTCATCGGCGCGGGCATCGGCGGGCTGGCCGCCGCGCTCGCCCTGTACCGCCGCGGCTGGCAGGTCGCCGTCCACGAACGCTCCGCCTCGCTCGACCCGGTCGGCTCGGGCCTCGGCATCGCCCCCAACGCGCTGCGCGCCCTCGACGTCCTCGGGGTCGGCGACGACGTCCGCAAGCTGGCCGGGCTGCACGGCGAGGCCGCCCTGCGCCGCCCGAACGGCCGCCGGCTCGCCACCGCCGACCAGGAGGCGATCGCCCGCGCCTACGGCGACCCGGTGGTCGCCGTCCACCGCGCCGAACTCGTCGACGCCCTGCACCGGCAACTGCCGCCCGGCACCGTGCGCACCGACTCCCCCGCCGCGCTGACCGACCCCGGCAGCGCCCGGCGCCCGGCCCTGGTCGCGGTCGGCGACCGGGAGACCGGGGCCGATCTGGTGGTCGCCGCCGACGGCCTGCGCTCCGCCACCCGCACCACCCTGCTGCCCGGCCACCCCGGGCCCCGCTACTCGGGCTTCACCACCTGGCGCACCGTCGTACCCGCCCCCGGCCGGCCCGTCCCGGCCGGCGAGACCTGGGGCCGCGGCGCCCTCACCGGCGTCATCCCGCTCACCGGTGACCGCGTCTACCTGTACGCCGCCGCCCTCACCCCGCCCGGCGGCAGCGCCGCCGACGGCGACGAGCGGGCCGAACTGCTGCGGCGGTTCGGTACCTGGCACGCCGGGCTGGTCGCCCTGCTCGAGTCGTCCGACCCGGCCCGGGTGCTCCGGCACGACGTGTGGGAACTCGCCGACCCGCTGCCCGCCCTGCACCACGGGCGGGTCGCCCTGCTCGGCGACGCCGCCCACGCCATGACCCCCTTCCAGGGCCAGGGCGCCTGCCAGGCCGTCGAGGACGCCGTCGTCCTCGCGCACGCCCTCGCCGGGGCGGACGTCACCGACGCCCTCGCCGCCTACACGGCGGCCCGGCAGGCCCGCACCACCACCGTGGCCACCCGCTCCCGGCAGGTCGGCCGGCTGGTCGCACTGCGAGGACCCTTCCCGGTCGCGCTCAGGGACGCCTTCCTCGCGGCGGTCGGCCGGCTTCCCGAGCGGACGGCCGTACGGGCGGCCGCGGCGCTGCTGGACTGGCGGCCGCCGGTGGGGTGAGGGACCCTCCCGGTCAGCCGCCCGGGTAGGCGGGGGCGAGGGCGGAGCGGGTGAGGACGGCGGGGGTGCCGGTGCCGTCGGCGGGGACGGTCCAGAGGTCGGCGCCGTAGTCGCCGGCCAGGGCGTAGAGCAGGGTGTGGCCGTCGGCCCAGAGGGCCTGGTCGTCGATGTTGCGCTGCTCGGCGGTGGCGGTCTCGGTCATGGTGGCGAGGTCGAGCACGTAGAGCCGCCACGGGGCGTCCGGAGAGGCGCCGGCCACCCGCTTCTTGTAGGCGACCCGGGTTCCGTCCGGGGAGAGCGAGGGGCACTCGACGTTCTGGTGCAGGGTGGTGAGCGTCCTCGCCGCCAGGTCGCCGCGGACGAGGTACGTGCGACCGCCGGTGGCGACGGTGGCGTAGAAGCCGTTGTCGTCGGCGAAGGTGACGCCCCAGACGTTGATGTCGGGCGCCTGCAGCGGCCTGCCGCCGTCCAGGACGGTGAAGGCCTCCAGGTTGTCCCGGAGTTCCCAGCCGCGGGTGTCGACGATCGAGGTGCGGGTGGAGAAGTCGGTGCCGGCGTAGGAGTCGCCGCTGACGAAGACCGTCCAGGCGGCGAGGTGCCCGGACGGGGAGACCCGGGCCCGGGTCGGGATGCCGGCGGCCGGGTAGCGCTTGAGCTCGTGCAGGGCGGGGTCCAGGACGACCGCGCTGTAGCGGTCGGTCAGCCCGTCCTGCTCGCCCTGCAGGCAGATGCCGGTGCCCGCCGCGGCGTGGAAGCGCAGGCACTTGACGCCGGAGGCCGTCCGCGGGCCGTCCGGGCGGTCCGCCGGGACGGCGGTGATCTCGTCGCGGTGCGGGCCCCAGGCGGTCGAGCGGAACAGCAGCCGGCGGCCGCCGTCCGCGGTGAGCGCGACGGCGCCGGGGGTGATCCGCGGACCGCCCGCCTGCTCCTGGTCCTTGCGGCCCGAGCGGTCGGCGGCGTGCAGCACCGCCCCGGTGCCGACCGCGCCGAGCAGGACGACGGCGGCCAGCAGGATCAGCAGGCGGGTGATGGGGGCACCCCCGGCCGAAGGTTGGGGGAGCGTCATGCAGGGTGCTCCTCGGTGGTGCCGGTGGTACGGGGGGAGTCGGGGGTGCGGATCAGCGGGGTCGCCGCCGCAGCGGCGACGGCCAGGGCGACGGCGGCGGCCGCCAGCACGGTCTGCCCGCCCCAGAGGGTCCAGCCGGCGCCGAACGCCAGCGAGCAGCCGAACCGGGCGAGTGCCTGCCCGGTGCCGACCAGGGCGAGGCCCGCGCCCTGCTGCTCGGCGGGCACCGTGCCGGCGGCGGCCGCCGCCAGCACCCCGTCTGTGGCCGCGTAGAAGCAGCCGTGCAGCAGCAGGACGGCGACGGCCACCCACCCGGCGTGCAGCGGGGCGAGCACCAGCCCGTACCCGGCGAGCAGCACCAGGTGGCCGAGCAGGAACAGCCGGCGGCGGCCCAGCCGGTCGGCGGCCATGCCGAACGGCACGGCCAGCAGCAGGAAGGCCGCCGCGGTGCCCAGCGGCAGCAGCGGGAAGAGGTGCGTCGGCAGGTCGAGCCTGCGCTGCAGCAGCAGGTACAGGAAGGAGTCGCTGACGGTGGTCAGGCCCAGCAGCACGGCGGCCAGGGTCAGTCGCCGCAGCGCCGGCACCTTCAGCAGGGCCAGCGAGTCCCGCAGCCCCGGGCGGGGCCCGTCGGCGGGCTCGCCCGACCGGCCGGGGACGAACAGCAGCAGCACCAGGACGCCGATCGCGGCCACGCAGGCCGAGACCGCGAACACGGCGTCGTAGCCGTCGGCCGCCGCCCGAAGCAGGGCGAAGGCGACCAGCGGGCCGAGCAGCGCGCCGGCGGTGTCCATCGCCCGGTGCACGCCGAAGGCGCGCCCGCGGTGCTCGGGTGCGGTGGCGAGCGAGATCAGGGCGTCGCGCGGGGCGGTGCGCAGGCCCTTGCCGGTGCGGTCGACGGCGAGCACGGCGCCGATCAGCGGGACGGTGTGGACGAGCAGCAGCAGCGGCTTGCAGAGCGCCGACAGGCCGTAGCCGACCGCCGCGACCGCCTTGTGCCGGCCCCGGCCGCGGTCGGCGGCGTGTCCGCCGGCCAGCCGGACGAGGGCGCCGACGCCGTTGTTGATGCCGTCCAGCAGGCCGAAGCCGAGCGGGGACAGGCCGAGGCCGGCGACCACGTACAGCGGCAGCACCGCGCTGACCATCTCCGAGGAGACATCGGTGATCAGGCTGACCGCGCCCAGCGCCAGGACGGTGCCGGGCACGGCGGCGGCGCGCCGCCCCGGGCGGGGGCCCGGGACGGCGGCGGCCTCGGTGCTGCTGCTCGCGGTGCTGCCGGCCTTGCCGGAGCGGGAGTCCGCGAGGTACACGGGCGTCAGTTCCAGATGCCGGTGATGTCGGAGGCCGTGGCGGCGTTGCCCGCGTGGGCGGACAGGCCGGCCAGGTCCTCCAGGGTGCGGAGCACGTTGTAGTGGTTGTAGGTGGTGGCGGTGGAGCTGCCGGGGATGACGTGCGCGCCGTAGAAGACCGTCGGGATGCGGTTGCCGGAGAGGCGGTTGTCCTCGTCGAAGGTCACCACGAGCATGCTGTTGTGGGTCTTCGCCCAGGTCGCGTAGGCGCCCAGGTTGTTCTTGATCCAGGTGTCGCCGGTGCCCACCGAGCAGTCGTGCATGTCGTTGCACAGGTTCGGGATGACGAACGACACCTTGGGCAGGGTCGTGTAGTCGGTCGGGAACTGGGTCATCGTCTTCGCCGTCGAGGTCGGCACGTTGGAGAAGCCGAACCACGGGTTGTGCTTCTGCGCGTACTTGCCCGCGCTGCTGCTGCAGACGGTCGAACCCTGGCTCGGCAGGCCCTCGTTGTAGCTCGCCCAGGTCTTGCCGGCGGCGATCAGCTCGGAGGCCAGGTTCGGCGCGGAGATCGAGCCGACGGGCACGCAGCTGTCGTCCGTGCGGCCCTGGTTGGAGCCGGAGAACAGCTGGTAGTAGTTGGGCTCGCTGGGGTGGGTGAGGCCGTACGACTGGGTCAGGTTCGCCCCGCCGGCCTTGAGGGTGTTGTTGATGTACGGCGCGCTGGAGCTGCCGATGACCTGCGAGTAGGCGTGGTTCTCCATCACCACGACCACCACGTGGTCCGGGGCGGGGAGCGTGGCGGCCTGGGCGGTGGCGCCGGTGACGGCCCAGAGTCCGAGTGACCCGGCGGCCATCGCCACCGCGCCCGCGAGGGCGGTGAAAGTGTGCCGAGTGCGCTTCGGGGTCCGAGCGGCGGTCATGCTGTCCTCCGTACGAGGGGGTGCAGTTGGGGTGGAGCAGGGGGTACTGCGTGCTGCGACCGGTCGAGCGGCCAAACCCTAGGCCCGGCCCGATGGCCGGGGCCGCGCCGCGGAAATGAAGAACGGGAGAACAGCACCCGACGCCGGTACGTTCCATCTCACATCCGCCCCGATTGACCCGCCCGTCGCGCCCGTGGTGGGATTCCGGGCAGGTCACAGGGGTGCGGAGGACGCGGTGGAGGAGCTGGACGGCCCGCTGGTGGCCGGCGTCGGCGCCCGCCCCGGCACCCCCGCCGAGGAGATCCTCCGCCTGCTCGACGAGGCACTGGCCGGCGCCGGTCTGCACCGCACTGCGCTCGTCCTGCTCGCCACCGTCGAGGCCAGGGCCGCCGAACCGGGCCTGCAGGAGGCCGCCCGCACCCTCGGCGTCCCGCTGGCCGCCCACCCCGCGGCCGCCCTCGCCGCCGTACCCGTGCCGCACCCGTCCGAGGCCGTCCGCGCCGCCGTCGGCACCCCCGGCGTGGCCGAGGCCGCCGCCCTGGCCGAGGCGCCCGGCGGGGTCCTGCTGGTGCCCAAGACGGCGTCCGCCCGGGCCACGGTCGCGATCGCGCGGCGCAGCACCGCACACCAGCGGGACGCCGGGCAGACACCGCCGACCGAGGAGAGCACCGCGATGAGCACCGAATTCGACCTGCGCCACCACGGCGACGCCGAGGTCCGCTCCGCCGGCCTGGTCGACCTCGCCGTGAACGTCCGCACCGGCACCCCGCCCGGCTGGCTGCGCGACCGCCTCGCCGCCGCCCTGGGCGACCTCGCCGCCTACCCCGACCCGTCGGCCGCCCGCGCCGCGGTCGCCGCCCGGCACGGCCGTCCGGTGCAGGAGGTGCTGCTCACCGCGGGCGCCGCCGAGGCCTTCGTGCTGCTCGCCCGGGTCCTGACGGCCCGCCACGTCTGCGTGGTGCACCCGCAGTTCACCGAGCCGGAGGCCGCCCTGCGGGACGCCGGGCACACCGTGCACCGCGCCGTGCTGAGCGCCGCCGAGGGCTTCCGGCTGACCCCCGGCGCCGTGCCGGAGGAGGCCGACCTGGTGGTGATCGGCAATCCCACCAACCCGACCTCGGTGCTGCACCCGGCCGAGGACGTGGCGGGCCTGGCCAGGCCCGGCCGGACGCTCGTCGTCGACGAGGCGTTCATGGACACCGTGCCCGGCGAGAGCGCCGCCCTCACCGGCCGGCGCGACCTGCCCGGGCGGGTCGTCGTGCTGCGCAGCCTCACCAAGACCTGGGGCCTGGCCGGCCTGCGGATCGGCTACGTCCTCGGCCCCGCCGACCTGATCGCGGAACTCGCCGCCGCCCAGCCGCTGTGGCCGGTCTCCTCCCCCGCGCTGACCGCCGCCGAGGAGTGCTCGGCACCGGCCGCCCTGGCGGAGGCCGAGGCCGCCGCCCGGGACCTGGCCGGGCACCGGGCGCATCTGCTGGCGGGTCTGGCCCGCATCCCGGGTGTGCGGGTGCACGGCGAGCCCGCGTCCTCGTTCCTGCTGGTCGAGCTGGACGGCGCGGCGAAGGTCCGGGAACGGCTCCGCGAGGCCGGGTTCGCCGTGCGGCGCGGCGACACCTTCCCCGGCCTGGGGCCGGACTGGCTGCGGATCGCCGTCCGCGACCCCGCCACCAGCGACCGGTTCCTCACCGCCCTGGCCGCGGTCACCGCGCCCTGACCGCGCCCGTCACCGGGTCTTCGCGGCGAGGGGGTCCGCCCAGTCGGCCAGGGCGGTGAAGTCGTCCGGGCGCAGGCCGTGGCGGTGGTCGACCAGCAGGGTCGTCGCCGGGGCGGGATGGTTCGCGGCGATCCAGGCGGTGTCCTGCGGACCGATCTCGTCGTCCACCCAGGCGAACGGGCGGCCCGCCGCCCACTCGACCAGGTACCGGGTCTTCCAGTGCAGGTCGTCCGGGTCGCCGTGGTGCACCCGCGGCCACGGGACGTACGGCAGCCGGGGCAGCCCGATCCGCGGGGCTATCCACTCGTTGGCCTCGTCCATCCACGTGGTGCACCAGACCAATTGGAAGGGCAGCGCGAGCAGGGCGGGGCCGTGCCCGGGGTTGAGCCACAGGCGCAGCGGCTTCACGTACGCCGCCGGTGTGCCCGGGTGGCGGGCGATCCAGGAGGCGGGCTTCACCCGGTGGGTGAGGTAGCCCTCCGGGCGGCGTTGCGGCTTCGCCCGGTACGGATTGAGCGGCCCGTCCACGTCCAGCAGCAGCAACGGCCGCCCGTCGCCCTCCGATTGCTCCATGGCCCGATTCTCCGGTGCCCGCGCGCCCGGGCCAATCGAATATCGCACGGGCACGGAGGGAGGCGCGGGGCCGTGTGCGGTCCCCGCGCCTCCCGGAGGTCGTCCGTCAGTGGTGGTGGGAGTGGCGGGCGGTCAGCGGCCGGACTTGCCGAGCAGCAGCTTCCACGGTGCGAGCGCCGACTCCACCTGCACGCCGAAGCTCATCTTCGAGGCGCCCTTGACCCGCTCCTCGAAGCGGATCGGCACCTCCGCGATCCGCAGGCCGCGGCGGACGACACGGTGGTTCATCTCCACCTGGAACGAGTAGCCGTTGCTGTGCACCGACTCCAGGTCGATCGCCCGCAGGGCCTCCGCCTTCCACGCCTTGAACCCGGCCGTGGCGTCCTTCACCTGCAGGCGGAGGATCGTGTTGACGTAGAAGTTCGCCCACGCCGAGAGCGCCTTGCGGTGCCACGGCCACTCCGCGGCCGTCGAACCGCCCGGCACGTAGCGGGAACCGAGGACGACGGCGGCGTCCCCGCCGAGCAGGGTCTCGACCATGGTGGGGAGCACCGAGGCCGGGTGCGAGAGGTCGGCGTCCATCTGGACGACGATGTCGGCGCCCTCGGCGAGGGCGCGGGTCATGCCGGCGATGTAGGCGCGGCCGAGACCGTCCTTGTCCGTGCGGTGGAGGACGCCGACGGTCTCCGGGGAGTCCGCGGCGAGCTTGTCCGCGACCTCGCCGGTGCCGTCGGGCGAGTTGTCGTCCACGACGAGCACGTGCAGGTTGGGCATCTCCAGGTCGGTGAGCAGGCCGACGATGACGGGCAGGTTCTCCCGCTCGTTGTACGTGGGTACGACGACGACGACCTTGGGGGCGGCGTCCAGCATGAATCAGTTCCTCTGGTCGGTTCGTTCCGGGACGGCAGTTGCGAGTCTACGACCGCCCGCCGAACCACCTTCCGGCAGACCCACGGTGGACGAGCGGCCCCCCGCGCCCCTACGGGTTGGCCGGTCCTTCAGCGGGGCGCCAGGTGCGGGCGGCGGTGATGCGGCGGGTGGTGCTGGGGTGGGTGGCGAAGAGGAGGACGAGGAGGCGGGGCGGGTCGACGTCGGAGACGTTGGTGATCGCGAGGCGGCGCTGCATGGCGATGAACTGCGCGGGGTCGTTGGTGAGTTCGAGGGCGTGGCGGTCGGCGCGGGCCTCGATGCGGCGGCTGGCCGCGGCCTGCAGGGGGCCGGTTGCGGCGGCGATCAGGGCGACCAGGGCGGCGAGCAGGGGCAGTGAGCGGGGGTCGGCGGCGCTGTCGGCGCCCGCGGCGTCCAGCAGGGGCTGCCAGCTGGCGGCGAGGCCGGTGACGGCGACGGCCGCGGCGGCCCCGAGGGCGCCGAGCAGGGTGCCGGTCAGGACGTCGCGGTGCTTGACGTGGCCGAGTTCGTGGGCGACGACGAGTTCGACCTCGCGGGGTTCGGCGGTGGCGAGCAGGGTGTCGTAGGCGACGATGCGGCGGGTCGAACCGAGGCCGGAGACATAGGCGTTGAGGGCGGTGGTGCGCCGCGAGGCGTCCGCGACGAGAACCTCCCGCACCCGGACGCCGTCCCGCTCGGCGAGGCCGAGCAGGGCGCCCCGCAGCGGGCCCTCGGGCATGGGGGTGAAGCGGTTGAAGACCGGTTCGATCAGCAGCGGGTGGAGGAAGGAGAGGGCGGCGACCAGCAGGGCGGCGAGGGCGGCGCCGGGGATCCACCAGCGGGTCGGGGACCGGTCGGTGAGGGCGTAGAGGCCGAGTGCGGCGGGGAGGAGGAGGGCGAGGCCGAGGGCGAGGCCGCGTACGGCGTCGAGGGCCCAGCCGCCCCAGCCCTGGGTGACCAGTCCGTAGCGGGCGCGGACGGTGCGGACCCGGGCGCCGAACGGCAGCCGGACGAGCTGGCCGAGGACGGCCAGTGCGGCGGCGCCGCCGAGCACCTCGGCCGTGCGGGAGCCGCCGAAGAGGTCGCCGGCCCGGGTGACGAGTCCGGCGCCGGCCGGGGTGAGGCCGAGCACCAGGGTGAGGGCGAGCGCGGTGAGGGCGCCGCCGAGCATCCAGGGCAGCTGCTCGCGCCGCAGGGCGCGGCCGCGGGCCACCTGCTCGGGGGTGAAGTCGGGGTCGTCCGCCATGGTTCCCACCCTACGGAAGGCGGAGCACTGCGGGTACGGAACCGCCCGCCGCTCGCCTCCGGTGCGGAGGGAGCGGCGGGCGGGAAGCTCCGGGAAGAGCGTGGATCAGACCTGGCCGGCCTTCTCCAGGGCCTCGCAGCAGGTGTTCACCAGGAGGCGGGTGACGACGTAGGGGTCGACGTTCGCGTTCGGGCGGCGGTCCTCGATGTAGCCCTTCTGCTCCACCTCGACCTGCCACGGGATGCGGACGGAGGCACCGCGGTTGGAGACGCCGTAGGAGTAGACGTTCCACGGGGCGGTCTCGTGCTTGCCGGTGAGGCGGGACTGGATGTCGTCGCCGTACTGGCTGACGTGCTCGATGACCTTCTCCTCCGAGGCGCCGAGCGACTCGCAGGCGGTGATGATGGCCTCGTAGCCCTCGCGCATCGCCTTGGTGGAGAAGTTGGTGTGGGCACCCGCGCCGTTCCAGTCGCCACGGGCCGGCTTGGCGTCCAGGGTGGCGTCGATGCCGAACTCCTCGGCGGTGCGGTAGAGCAGGTAGCGGCCGAGCCACAGGTCGTCGGAGACGGTCAGCGCGTCGACCGGGCCGATCTGGAACTCCCACTGGCCGGGCATGACCTCGGCGTTGATGCCGCAGATCGCCAGGCCGGCGTCGAGGCAGCGGTCCAGGTGGAGCTCGACGATCTCGCGGCCGAAGACCTCCTCGGCACCCACGCCGCAGTAGTAGCCGCCCTGCGGGGCCGGGTAGCCGCCCTCGGGGAAGCCGAGCGGGCGGGAGCCCTTGAAGAAGGTGTACTCCTGCTCGATGCCGAAGATCGCCTCCTGGGAGGCGTACTTCTCGGCGACCTCGCGCAGCAGGGCACGGGTGTTGGACTCGTGCGGGGTGCCGTCGATCTCGAGGACCTCGCACAGGACCAGGATGTTGTCACCACCGCGGATGGGGTCCGGCACGACCTTCACCGGCTCGAGCACGCGGTCCGAGGCGTGGCCCTCGGCCTGGTTGGTCGAGGAACCGTCGAAGCCCCAGGTGGGGATCTTGTCCGCGTTCGGCAGCACCCGAGTCTTGGAACGGAGCTTGGCGGTCGGCTTGGTGCCGTCGATCCAGATGTACTCGGCCTTGATTGCCATTGCGGTGAACCTCACTGCTTGGGTGGTGGGTGCCCGCGTAGCGTTGCAAGCCGCCGTTTCCCGGTTGTTCCTCCTATGTAACGCCCATGTGAACCAACCGTCCGCGGCGGCACGCTCACCGTCGGACAGTGCACGTCTCATCATGCGAACGAATCGGTGGGACGGCTGGTTCGGCCGGGGCGGTCAGCGGTGCCGCGCCCGACCCCGGCGGCGCCGACTCGCCCACACCACCGCACCCCCCGTGACCAGCAGCGTCACGGCTCCGCCGGCCATGAAGCCGGTGCCGCTGCTGCCGGTTGCAGCCAGCGCGCCGGCCTGCTCGGCGGGCCCCTGCAGATCGGCCGCGGTGGGCTTCTGGGCGGCCTTGGAGGTCTGGACCACCGGGCTCGGGCCGGGCTTCTCGCAGGAAACGGAGGCCACCGTCACCCTGCCCGTGACGCGGGCCACGTTCAGGTTCAGCGGATTGACGTCCACGGACACCTCCAGGGCGGAGGCTGCGGCCGTGGCGGAGGTGACCGTCTTCTTGGAGAACTCCACCTCCACGGTGCCCACCGCGGGCACGGTCACCCGGCTCGGGCTGTTCAGGCCGACCGTGACCGGGCGGCCGAGCACGGTCAGCTTCAGCGGGGAGGTGACCTTGGCGGAGGGCTGCCCGTCCACCGGACAGGTCGCCTCGGCGGAGAGCGCCTGCAGGCCGAGCAGCGTGGTGGCGGGCAGGCCCGGGGCGTGCAGGTCGGCGTCGGCGAGCGTGACGGAGGCGAAGGTGCCGTGCTCGTCGACGCGCGTGACCGAGCGGCCGACGTCCGCCTTGACCAGGGTGACCGGGCGCCCGCGGTCCACGCCGTCGACGGCGGCGGTGAGCATCGAGGCGTCCCGCTGCGCCGGGGTCTGCACCTTGTTGAGCGTCGCCTCGACGGGGATGTGCACCGCCTTGTCGAGGAGGGACACGTCCAGGTCGACCTCGGCGGTGACCGCCCTGGCACTGCCCGCGGACGGCGTGGGGCCGGTCGCGTGCGCTGCGGCGGCGGGCAGGGAGACGGCCAGCGCCGAGGCGGCCAGGGACGCGGCGACGGCGCGGACGGACGAACGGGACGGCATGACGGATGGACCCCCACACGTGTACTCGGAAGAGCGCGCCACCGGCATCACCCCGCGCGGGTGCAGCGATGGCGCACACCGGTCCGGGGGAAGGGGCTCGTGCTCTGGACTGACACTCAGTCTCATGCGGACGATCCGTCACATGAGCACCACAGAGCGTCAGTTCACTATTTCGAGTGAGGTTGACGCCGTAGCCTGACATCCCGGGCCACGGCGCCCGACACCACGCCCTACGGCAGGCGCCAGTCCACCGGCTGGGCGCCCTGGCGGGCCAGCAGTTCGTTGGCCCGGCTGAACGGCCGGGAGCCGAAGAAGCCGCGGTCCGCGGACATCGGGCTCGGGTGCACGGACTCGATCGTCGGGATCTCGCCGAGCAACGGGCGGAGGTTGCGGGCGGCCGATCCCCAGAGGATCGCCACCATCGGGCCGCCGCGGGCTGCCAGCGCCCGGATCGCCTGCTCGGTGACGTCCTCCCAGCCCTTGCCCTTGTGCGCGTTGGGCGTGCGCGGCGCCACCGTCAGCACGCGGTTGAGCAGCAGCACGCCCTGCTGCGTCCACGGGGTGAGATCGCCGTTGGACGGCGGCGGGAAGCCCAGGTCCGTCCCGTACTCGCGGTAGATGTTGACCAGGCTGGCCGGGATCGGCCGGACCTCGGGCGCCACGGAGAAGCTGAGGCCGACCGCGTGCCCCGGCGTCGGGTACGGGTCCTGGCCGACGATCAGCACCCGGACCTGGTCGAAGGGCTGCTGGAAGGCGCGCAGCACGTTCGGGCCGGAGGGCAGGTAGGTGCGGCCGGCGGCCAGCTCGGCGCGCAGGAAGTCGCCCATCGCGGCGACGCGGGGGGCCACCGGCTCCAGGGCGCGGGCCCAGCCGGGTTCGACGATCTCGTGCAGGGGACGGGGTGCCATGGTGATCACCCTAGCGGCCCCCGCCGACACGCCGCCGCGGAGCTTGACGCAGGGCCCGCGGCGGCACTCACCGGCCCGGTGCTCAGGCCACCACGCGGCCGCGCAGCACCACGGCCTGCGGGTCGGCCAGCACCCGGACGTCCGCCCGCGGGTCCTCCGCGTACACCACCAGGTCGGCGGCGGCGCCCTCGGTCAGGCCGTCCCGGCCCAGCCACTCGCGGGCCGCCCAACTCGCCGCCGACAGCGCCTCGGTGGCCGACAGGCCGGCCTTCACCAGCTCGGCCACCTCGTCCGCGACCAGCCCGTGGGCGAGCGAGCCCCCGGCGTCGGTGCCGACGAAGACCGGGATGCCCGCGTCGTGCGCGGCGCCCACCGTGTCGTACCGGCGCTCGTGCAGCCGCCGCATGTGCGCGGACCAGGCCGGGAACTTCTGCTCGCCGCCCGCCGCCAGCTTCGGGAAGGTGGCGATGTTCACCAGGGTCGGCACGATGGCCACCCCGCGCTCGGCGAACTGCGGGATCAGCTCCTCGGTGAGGCCGGTGGCGTGCTCGATGCAGTCGATGCCGGCCGCGATCAGGTCCGGCAGCGACTCGGCGGCGAAGCAGTGCGCGGTGACCCTGGCGCCCTCCTCGTGCGCGGCGGCGATCGCCTCGCGCAGTGCGTCCCCGGGCCAGCAGGCGGTCAGGTCGCCCTGCTCGCGGTCGATCCAGTCGCCGACCAGCTTCACCCAGCCGTCGCCGCGGCGGGCCTCGTGCCGGACGAACGCCGCCAGGTCGCCGGGCTCGATCTCGTGCGCGTAGTTGCGGATGTAGCGGCGGGTGCGGGCGATGTGGCGGCCGGCCCGGATGATCCGGGGCAGGTCCTCGCGGTCGTCGATCCAGCGGGTGTCGGCGGCCGAGCCGGCGTCGCGGATCAGCAGGGTGCCGGCGTCCCGGTCGGTGACGGCCTGCTTCTCGCTGGTGGCCTCGTCGACGGCGCCGTGCGCGTCCAGACCGACGTGGCAGTGCGCGTCGACCAGGCCGGGCATCGCCCAGCCGGTGACCGTCCGGACGTCGGCGGCGTGCGCGGGGCGGTCGAAGGAGACCCGCCCGTCCACCACCCACAGCTCGTCCCGGACGTCCTCGGGCCCGACCAGCACCCGTCCCTTGATGTGCAGCACCGCGCCATCGCTCATGTCCCGCACTCTACCGACGCCCCGCCGCGGCCCGGCCCGGGGAAGCAGGTGTCAGGCGAGCGGGACGAACCCGCCGCGGGAAGCGTCCCCGCCGAACACCTCGGCCCGGTCCACCTGCTCGGGCATCGCGTCCAGGGAGACCACCACGGCTCCGCCGGCCTCCTCGACCGCGGCGCACCAGGCGTCGATGTGCTCGGCCTCCTCCGGGTCGCCCGGTGCGGTGAGCGCGGGGATCACGCAGCCGGCCTCGCCCGGCCCGTCGACCACGCACATGATGAGACTCGGCACCGGCGTCCACCCCTCGCAGACGGGCAGCCCTTCGCCGGGGCCGTTCAACGGGGGCAGGGCGGCGTGGACGGGCGTCGCGCCGAGCAGCAGCAGCGGCGGCACCGGGCCCGTGACGAAGCGGGCGTTCTCAAGAGGCAGGAGCACGCGGCCGCTGTGCCACGGCGGCCGGACGGCCGGCCCCGCGGACCCCCTCAGGGGGTGTAGGAGCCGATGACGGGGCGCCAGGTGTCCTCGAGGCGGGGCTGGGTGGAGCCGACCGCCCAGGCGGTGCCGGTGCCGGGCACCGGGGCGACCGAGAAGAAGGAGGCGCCGGCCGCGGACGGGGCGGCCGGGTGGTACGTCCAGGCTCCGTCGCGGCGGCGCAGGACGAAGCCCGGGATGTCGGCGCCGGGCTGCTCGCCGGCCGCCCAGACGGTGCCGTCGGGGCCGGCCGCCACCGCGTGCAGTTGGCCCTCGGCCTCGGCCGGGGGTTCGGCGGGGCGCCAGGCGGTGCCGTCCCAGTGCAGCAGGTAGGGGTGCGGCGGGCCGTCGTCCGTCGTGGTGGAGCCGACCGCCCAGACGTCGTCCGGGGCGACCGCGGCCACCGACTCCAGGGTGGTGCTGCGGCCCTCCGGCCGGGGGACGTCGACGATCCGCCAGGCGGTGCCGTCCCAGTGTTCGGCGAGCGGGCGGGCCGTGCCGTCCGGGTCGTAGGCGGCGCCGACCGCCCACACCCCGCCGGCCCCGTCGGTGGCCGCCCCCAGCAGCAGGGCGTCGCCCTCCGTCCCCGGGGTGGGGACGGTCTGCCAGGCCCTGCCGTCCCAGTGGTGGACCAGCGGGCGGGGCGCCGTCGTACGGTCGTGGGCGGTCGCGCCGACCGCCCACAGGTCGTGCGGGCCGGCCCCGGCGAGGGCCAGCGGGTGGGAGGAGCGGTCGGCCGGCCCGGCGGGCAGCGGCACCTCGCGCCAGCCGCGGCCGTCCCAGTGCAGGGCGAGGCCGCGGTCCTCGCCGACGGCCGGGTCACTGCGGCTGCCGACCGCCCAGACGTCGGACGGGCCGAAGGGCAGCACCGCCTCCAGGCTGCCGGTGCCGCGGTGGCCGGGGACCTGCAGCCTGCGCCAGGAGCGCCCGTCGAACCGCTCGACCAGCGGGGCGCCGCCCGCGGCGCTGTCCTCGTAGCCGACCGCCCAGGCGGCGTCCGGGCCGAGTGCGGCGACCGCGCGCAGCTCCTGGTTGCGGACGGCGGGCGGGGTGCGCCACCCGCGCCAGCCCCCGGCGGCGGGGGCCGCGGCCGGCCCGGCCGGCGTGCCGTCGGCGGCCGGGAGGGGCGGGGCGGCCGCGGTGGCGGCCGCACAGGCGAGGGCCAGCACCACCGCGCGCCGGAGCAGCCGCCCCTTCCGTCCGGTCGGTGCGGTCCGTGCCATCGGTTCCCCTCCCTCGCCCACCGGCCCGCCCGGGCCGTGCAGGACGAGTGCACCAATCCGCGGGCGGCGGGGCGAGCCACAGCGGCCGAGTCGCCGCACAGTCGACCCGATCGGGTGACACGGAGGGAGGTTTGGAGCCGCGGCGGCACGGGTCCGGATCGTTCCGGGCCGGGGCCGGGTTCCTCAGTCTCCGTCCCGGGCGTGGCGGGAAAGGGCGGAGGAGGCCAGCGAGTTGTGGATGCTGAAGGCCACGGTGCCGGGGAGGTAGCGGTCCTGCGACCACTCCACGGGGGTGCCGGTGGGGTCGGTGGTGCGGCGCTTCTCGCGCAGCAGCGGGCTGCCGCGGCGGCAGCCGAGCAGGCGGGCGTCCTCGGTGTTGGCGGCGACCACGTCGATGGTGTGGTCGGCGTCGGTGAACAGGATGCCGTGCTCGCGCAGCGGTTCGGTGTGGGAGACGGCGTCGGCGGGGAGTTCGGCGACGATCTCGCCGACCCGCGGCGGGTAGACGGTGCGCTCCACCATCACCGGGGTGCCGGAGAGCGTGCGCAGACGGAGCATCACGTACACCTCGGTGCCGGGCTCCAGGCGGAGCAGTTCGCACTCGGCGGGGTCGGCGGGGCGGCGGACCATCGACTCCAGCCGGCCGCCGGGCTCCTCGCCCATCGAGCGGGCCCAGTGGGTGAAGCTGAGCAGTTCGGAGAAGCTCTGCACCCGGGCGGTGCCGAGCACCACCCGGCGGGTGCCGCGGCGGGAGGTGACCAGGCCGTCGGCGCGCAGCAGGGCGAGGGCCTGCCGGACGGTGCCGCGGGAGACGCCGTACTGCTCGGCGAGGGCGCCCTCCGCGGGCAGCCGGCCGGCCTCGCCGAACCGGCCGGTGGTGATGGACTCCCGAAGGTCGGCCGCCACCGTGCGGTAGAGGGCGCCGGCGGTTCGGTCCGGGTCTGCTGGCACGGCGGTGGGGTCCTCTCTGCGGGATGTCCGGCGCTTCCGAATTCGGGCGGACGGCACCGACTGTAACCGTTGTGGATCACCGATCGGCGGGCCGGTCTCCACCGTTCCCGAAGCCGCCCCCCGGCCTGGGCCGTCCGTTCACCTTCCCGTCACCGGTCTCCGGCGTACTTACCGGCGTCGCCGAAAGTTGGCTGGCCAACTTGGCCGGGCCGGGCGGCATCACCGAGCGAATCCACGCGCATCCGCGCGAACCCCACTGCAGCGCCCTCACCCTGGAGAACCTTCCGTGACCGTGCACCGCGCCCGTGCCGCCGCCCTCGCGGCCGTACTGACCGCCGCAGCGCTCTCCCTGTCCGCCTGCGGCTCCGCGGGCTCCTCCGCGGCGTCCGGCGACGCCGGCAAGGCGGCCGGCGCCAAGGCCGCCAAGGACGCCACCTCGGCGGCCGACCTCGGCGGCATGGACGCCCTCGTGGCCGCCGCCAAGAAGGAGGGGAAGCTGCACGTCATCACGCTGCCCCACGACTGGGCGAACTACGGCAAGCTCCTCGAGGGCTTCAAGGCCAAGTACGGCATCGAGATCGAGGAGGAGAACCCGGACGGCTCCAGCCAGGACGAGATCAACGCGATCACCTCCCGCAAGGGCCAGGACCGCGCCCCCGACGTGGTCGACCTGGGCAGCGCCTTCGCCCTGCAGGCCGCCAAGGACGGACTGCTCGCCCCGTACAAGGTCGCCGCGTTCGACAAGATCGCCGACACCATGAAGGACCCGGCCGGCCTGCGGGTCAACGACTACGGCGGCTACATCTCGATCGGCTGCGACGCCAAGCGCGTCGGCACCTGCCCGAAGACCTTCGCCGACCTGCTGAAGCCCGAGTACAAGGGCAAGGTCGCGCTCAACGGCAACCCCACCAAGTCGGGTTCGGCCTTCGGCGGCGTGTACGCGGCGGCTCTGGCCAACGGCGGTTCGCTGGACGACATCCAGCCCGGCATCGACTTCTTCGCCAAGCTGAAGCAGTCCGGCAACTTCAACCCGGTCGAGTCGACCCCGGCCACCGTCGAGAAGGGCGAGACCCCGATCTCCATCGACTGGTCGTACCTGAACGCCGGCTACACCGACGAGTTCAAGGGCAAGGGCGTCGACTGGCAGGTCGCCGTCCCCTCCGACGGCTCCTACGCCCAGTTCTACAACCAGGGCGTCAACAAGTGGGCCCCGCACCCGGCGGCCGCCCGCCTCTGGCAGGAGTACCTGTTCAGCCCCGAGGGCCAGAACCTCTACCTGGGCGGCTACGCCACCCCGGCGCTGTTCGACGCCATGAAGAAGGACGGCACGCTGGACACCGCCGCGGCCGCCAAGCTGCCGGCCGTCGAGAAGCCCTTCACCACCTTCCCGAGCCAGGACCAGATCACGGCCGCCAAGAAGGTCGTGACCGAGAACTGGACCAAGGCGATCGCGGGCTGATCGACACCATGACCACGGCTCCCACCCCGGTGCCGGCCCCGGCCGCCGCTGACCCCAGCGGCGGCCCGGGCGCCGTGGCCGCCGGCCCCTCCGCTCCCCCACCCGCGGCACCCGCGCCCGCCGCGCGGGCCCGCCGCCCGCGCGGCGGCCCCTGGCTCACCGCGCTGCCGCTGCTGGCCTTCTTCGCGGTCGGCTTCGGCCTGCCCGCGATCGCCATCGCCACCGGCGCCTTCACGCTGTCCTCGGACGCCGAGGCCGGCGCCGGCACGTTCAGCACCGCCAACCTCACCGACTCGGTGCAGGGCGCGTACTGGACGGCCCTGCTCAGCAGCGTCAAGCTCTCCGCGCTCACCGCGCTGATCGGCACCGTCGTCGGCCTGCCGCTGGCGCAGGCGGTGGTGACCTCCCGGTTCCGCGCCGTCCGCGAGGCGGTGCTGACCGCCTCCGGCGTGCTCGCCAACTTCGGCGGACTCCCGCTGGCCTTCGCCTTCGTCGCCACCCTCGGCAACGCCGGCGAGATCACCAAGCTGTTCCACCTCACCGACCACGGCTGGACGCTCTACGGCTTCACCGGCCTGAGCATCGCCTACCTGTACTTCCTGGTGCCGCTGATGGTCCTCACCATCACCCCGGCCCTGGACGGGCTGCGCAGGCAGTGGCGCGAGGCCGCCGCCAACAACCGGGCCACCGCCCTGCAGTACTGGCGGCACGTCGCCCTGCCGATCCTGCTGCCCTCGCTGCTCGGCGGCTACGTGCTGCTGTTCGGCAGCGCCTTCGCCGCGTACGCCACCGCCGCCGCCATGGTCGGCGCGACCGTGCCGCTGATCAGCCGGTCGATCGCCGACGCGCTCTCCGGCAACGTGCTGGTCGGCCAGGGCAACCTCGCCCTCGCCCTCAGCCTCGACATGATCGTCGTCGCCGTCCTGGTGATGGCCGTCTACCTGCCCCTCCAGCGCCGGAGCGCCCGATGGCTCAGCTGACCCCGAGGGCCCTCGCCGGCCGACGCCCGCGCCTGTGGCGCGGCACCGTGCTGCTGGTCGCCGGCCTGTACTTCCTCGTCCCGATGGCCGCCTCGGTGTGGTTCTCGATCGACAACCCGGGCGGCGGCATCCGCTTCGACGCCTACACCGGCCTGCTGGGCGCCCCCGGCTTCACCGACGCCCTGCTGCTCACCCTCGAACTCGCCGCCGCCACCGTGGTGGTGCTGCTCGTCCTGCTCGTCCCGGCACTGATCGCCGCCAGGCTCGGCACCCCGCGGATGCGCGCCGTCCTCGAAGTGGTCTGCACCCTGCCGCTGGTGGTGCCGCCGGTCGCCTTCACCGCCGGCGTGATCGGCGTGCTGCGCTGGGGACCTGACCACCTGATGGACACGCCGTTCTTCCAGACGATCGTCTTCATCCAGCAGCCCGAGTTCCCGCTCGTCCTGGTCATCGCGTACGTGCTGATGTCGCTGCCGCTCGCCTACCGGGCCCTGGACTCGGGGCTGCGCGCGGTCGACGTCCGCACCCTGGTCGAGGCCGCCCGCAGCTGCGGCGCGAGCTGGCCGCGCGCCGTCCTCACCGTCGTGCTGCCCAACCTGCGCGGCGCCCTGCTGAACGCCGCCTTCCTCACCCTGGCGCTGGTGCTCGGCGAGTTCACCGCCGCCTCCATCCTCGGCTACCAGCCCTTCGCGGTCTGGGTGTACTCGGTCGGCAACAGCCAGGGCCAGATGTCCGTCGCGGTCTCCGTACTGAGCCTGCTGATCACCTGGGTGCTGCTGCTCCTGCTCGCCGCCGCCGGCCGCGAGCGCCGCCCCGCGCCCGCCCAATCCTGACCGGAGACCCGCATGAGCACCGCCACCCCGCACGCCCCGTCCGCCGAGACCGCCGTGGGCGGCGCCACCGTCGAGTTCCGCGGCCTGCGCCGCGCGTTCGGCGCCACCACCGCCCTGGACGGCCTCGACCTGGACGTCCGGCCCGGTGAACTCCTCGCCCTGCTCGGCCCGTCCGGCTGCGGCAAGACCACCGCGCTGCGCATCCTGGCCGGCTTCGAGACCCACGACGCGGGCGACGTCCTGGTCGACGGGCAGTCCGTCACCGGCATCCCCGCACACCGTCGCGACGCCGGCATGGTCTTCCAGTCGTACAGCCTCTTCCCGCACCTCACCGCGCTCGACAACGTCGCCTTCGGGATGCGGATGCGCGGCACCGCCAAGGCCGAACGCCGCGCCCGCGCGCAGGAGTTGCTGGAACTCGTCGGCCTGCCGCAGCACGCCGCCCGCTACCCGCACCAGCTCTCCGGCGGCCAACAGCAGCGGATCGCGCTCGCCCGCGCCCTCGCTCTCAAGCCCCGGGTGCTGCTGCTGGACGAGCCGCTCTCCGCCCTGGACGCCAAGGTCCGGCTCACCCTGCGCGAGGAGATCCGCCGCCTGCAGCGCGAACTCGGCATCACCACCCTGTTCGTGACGCACGACCAGGAGGAGGCCCTCTCCATGGCCGACCGGGTCGCCGTGCTGCGGGCCGGCCGCCTGGAGCAGTGCGCGGCCCCCGCCGAGCTGTACGCACGCCCGGCCACCGCCTTCGTCGCCGAGTTCGTCGGCACCATGAGCCGCATCCCCTGCGAGCGCTCCGGCCACGGCGTCGCCCTGCTCGGCCGGACGCACCCGGTCGACGGCACCCTGCCCGCCGACGGGCCGCTCGACGTGCTCGTCCGCCCCGAGAACGTGGCGCTGGTGCCCGCCGCCGACGGCCCCGCCCAGGTCACCGGCGCCTCCTTCCTCGGCGCCGTCACCCGGCTCACCGTCCGCCTCCCCGACGGCACCGAGGTCAAGGCCGACCTCACCACCGAGGCCGCCGCCGCCCTGCCGCCCGGCAGCCGCGCCGACGTCACCCTCCCCGACCGCCCCGTCCTCGTCGACCGCCGACGCTGACGTCCGCACCCGGGCAACCCATCAGGGGCGCGGGGAACTGCGCAATTCGGATGCGGGTCACCGTACGGATCCGGGCTCGGCCCGTGCCGTCGCGACACCCGCACCCGGACTGCGCAGTCCCCCGCGCCCCTCATTTCATCCGACTGCGTAAGGTTCACCCATGCCGCACACCCCCGCCGCCGTCCTGTTCGACATGGACGGCACACTCGTCGACACCGAGCCCCTCTGGTGGCAGGCCGCCGCCGAGACCGCGGCCGAGCTCGGCCTCTCCCTCGACGACGCCGACCTCCCGCACGTGCTCGGCCGGGCCGCCGAACACACCGCCGCCCACCTGCACCGGGCCAGCGGCACCGACCGCGCCGAGGCCGAGCTCGTCGAGCGGCTGAACGGCGTCTTCGCCGGCAAGGTCGCCGCCGAGGTCGTCCCCCGGCCGGGCGCCCTCGACCTGCTCGCCGCCCTGCGGACCGCCGCCGTCCCGACCGCCCTGGTCTCCGCCTCGCCGCGGCGGGTCGTCGACCTGGTGCTCGGCGCGATCGGCGACCGCTGGTTCACCACCACCCTGGCCGCCGAGGACACCGAGCGCACCAAGCCCGAGCCCGACCCGTACCTGGCCGCGGCCGACCGCCTGGGCCTCGACCCGGCGGCCTGCGTGGCCGTCGAGGACAGCCCGGCCGGGGTGGCCTCGGCGGTGGCCGCCGGCTGCGCGGTGCTGGCCGTCCCCTCCACCGTGCCGATCGCCGCGGACGGCCGGATCACCCTGCTGGACAGCCTGGAGCACGCCGACCTGGACCTGCTGGGCAGCCTCGCCGCCGACCGGCGCGCCTGATGCCGTACCTGCTGCTCGCGCTGGCCATCACCAGCGAGGTCTGCGCCACCAGCCTGCTCAAACTCACCGACGGGTTCAGCAGGTTGTGGCCCAGCGTGGGCGTGGCGATCGGTTATGCGCTCTCCTTCCTGCTGCTCGGCCGCGCCCTGAAGCACATCCCGGTGTCGGTGGCCTACGCGGTCTGGTCCGGCGCCGGCACCGCCGCGGTGGCCGCGATCGGTGCGACCTTCTTCGCCGAACCCCTGGGCCGCCTCCAGTGGTTGGGCATCGCCCTGGTGATCGCCGGCGTCGTCGTCATCAACCTCCGCGGCGGCCACTGAGCACCGCCCGCCGCCAGGGTTCGCGGTTCTTCCGACGGGGCGTCATGTCGTGTTCACGCGCATGCCGCCGGGGGCCGGGTCAATGGTTCGAGTTGTTCAGCCAACTCGAACCAGCCGCACCAACGGCGGTGCGGCGGACAGGACTTCCGTGGCGGCAGGCTCGACGCTCGTCATCGCGACACCGGCGGACCCGACCGAGGGCGACCGGATCACCTTCCACTGGACGACCGGCTCCCCCGACCCGAAGAACTGGGTGGGGATCTACGACGGCACCCGGCTGCCCGGCAGCGGGTCCTCGCTGTTGTGGAAGTACACGCCGGGCAGCTCCGGGGACGTCCAGCTGGACACCTCGGCGCTGACCGGCGGCCCGTACACCGCGTACCTGCTGGCGAAGGACGGCTACGGCATCCTCGCGCAGACCGCACCGTTCAGCTTCCGCCCCAGGCCGGCGGCGCCCCGGCCGCACGCCGCGGTGGACGCCCTGACGGCGACCCGAGCGGCGCCGGGGGCCGCCGTCTCGGTGCGGACGGCCGGACTGTGGATGAAGGGCACCGGCACCGCCGCGTACCGCAAGGTGTCCGGTGACGCCTGGCTGTCGGTGGCCGCCGACGGCACCGTCGTCGGCACCGCGCCGACCGCACAGGCGCACCCGGCGGTGGTGGCCGTCGGCATCAAGGACCCGTCCGGTGCCACCGACACGGTGACCGTGCAGGTCCCGGTGCTCGACCCGGCCGGCCCGCTCACCCTGAAGACCGCGACCTGGAACCTGGCCAAGGCCGGTGCCGCGTTCACCGACGCGCTGGAGAAGCAGCTGCGCGTCGTGCTCACCCAGGGCCTGGACGTCCTCGCGCTCCAGGAGACCGAGGGGACGGCCGCGCAGACCCTGGCGACCGCACTCGGCTGGTACGCCCACCAGAGCTCCGGCAGCGTCGGCATCCTCAGCCGCTGGCCGCTCACCGCGGTCACCGCACCGACCGCCTCGCTGCCCGCCGCCGGCGCCACCGTGCAGCTGCCGGGCGGCCGCACCGTGCGCTTCTGGTCGGCGCACCTGGACGAGGGCGGCTACGGCCCGTACGCGATCCAGGACGGGCAGAGCGCCGCCCAGGTGCAGGCCGCCGAGGCCGCCTCCACCCGCGGCAAGCAGGCGACCGCACTGGCCGCCGCGGTGAAGGCCGACATCGCCGCCGGGCAGCGGGTGGTGCTGGCCGCCGACCTCGCCTCGCCCTCGCACCTGGACTGGACGGGCCAGGACGGCCGCCCTGCCCTCGCCTGGCCGGTCACGGTGGCCCTGCAGGACGCAGGCCTGACCGACGCCTACCGCGGCGCGCACCCCGACCCGGTGGCCTTCCCCGGGAACACCTGGTCGCCGACCCGGCGGGTGCGCGGCAGCAAGCCGGAGCCGCAGGACCGGATCGACCAGGTCCTCTTCGCGGGCGCGCTGACCCTCGTCGAGGCGCACACCCTCGCCACCGGCTGGCCGCAGGCCGAGCCGAACGCCGCCGCCAACGGCTGGCCGAGCGACACCGCCGCCGCCGTCGCCACCTTCACCCTCTGAGAGGCCGTGCCATGACCCCCCAGCTCAGCCGCCGCAGCTTCGTCGCCGCGACGGCGGCCACCGGCGCGGCCGCCGCCGTCGGCCTGCCCGCGTCCGCCGCCCGGGCGGCAGGTGCGGCCGGTTCGATCGCCGATGTGAAGCACGTGGTGATCCTCATGCAGGAGAACCGCTCCTTCGACCACTACTTCGGCACCCTGAACGGCGTCCGCGGGTTCGGCGACCGGCAGGCGCTGCAATTCCCGGACGGCACCGACGTGTTCCGCCAGCCCGACGCGGGCCGCAGCGACGGCGGCGCCATGCTGCCGTACCGGATGGACACCACCAAGTACAACGCGCAGAACGCCGGCGGCCTCCCGCACGACTGGGCCACCGGCCACCAGGCGATCAACAACGGCGCGATGAACAAGTGGATCGCCGCCAAGGGCGAGCGCGCCATGGGCTACTTCACCCGCGAGGACATCCCCTACCAGTACGCGCTGGCCGACGAGTTCACGCTCTGCGACGCCTACTTCTGCTCGATGGCCGGCCCGACCGACCCCAACCGCCTCTACCTGTGGACGGGCACCGCCGGCCCCGGCCGCGACGGCACCACCGGCCCGTGGATCGACAACACCCCGGTCACCGACAACCCGGTGGCCGACTGGACGACCTACGCCGAACGGCTGCAGACCGCCGGGGTGAGCTGGCGGGTCTACCACAACCCCAGCAAGGACGACCGCACCGGCGACTACGACGACAACGCGCTCTCCTACTTCAAGCAGTTCCACGACTTCCCCGCCAACGACCCGCGGTACGTCAACGCGATGACCAAGTGGGACCAGGCCGCCTTCGACCGGCACTGCAAGGACGGCACCCTGCCGACCGTCTCCTGGCTGGTGGCGCCCTACCTGTTCTGCGAACACCCCAGCGCCAGCCCGGACTACGGCGCGCACTGGGTCAACACGGCGCTGCAGTCGCTGATGTCCAACCCGGCGGTCTGGCAGCACACCGTCTTCCTGGTGATGTACGACGAGAACGACGGCTACTTCGACCACGTCGTCCCGCCCACCCCGGAGCCCGGCACGCCCGAGGAGTACACCCAGGGCCGGGCGATCGGCCTCGGCAACCGGGTACCGCTCTGGGTGGTCTCGCCGTGGTCGCGCGGCGGCTGGGTGAACTCGCAGGTCTTCGACCACACCTCGGTGCTGCGCTTCCTGGAGTTGGTGACGGGCGTCCGGGAGCCCAACGTCTCCCCCTGGCGGCGGGCCGTCTGCGGCGACCTCACCAGCTGCCTCGACTTCACCGCACCGGACTTCACCGTCCCGGCGCTGCCCGACACCGTCGCCCTGATGGCCAAGGCCGACGCCGGCGCCAAACTGCCCGCGGTCAAACTGCCCGCGACCGGCGCCCAGGCGATGCCCGTCCAGGAGCCGGGCAGCCGCCCGCACCGGCGGCTCCCCTACCGGCCGTGGGCGGACGCCGCGGTCGACCGCACCACCGGCACCGTCACCTGCACGATGGCCAACTCCGGTGCAACGGCCTTCCCGTACACCGTCTACCCGAACATCCTGCTGCCCTTCGCCGGCACGCCGTTCACCGTGCCCGCGGGCGCGAGCCGGACGTACACCTGGGACGCCGCGGCCACCGACGGACGCTACGACTTCACCGTGCACGGCCCGGACGGCTTCGTCCGCCGCTTCGCCGGCACCGTCGTCCGCGCCCCGCAGGACGACACCGCCGTGCCCTCGGTGACCGCCACCGCCGGCACCACCGGCATCACCCTGCGGCTCGCCAACGGCGGCCGTACGGAATGCTCCTTCACCCTCACCCCGAACGACTTCGCCGGCACCGCCCGGACGGTCTGGGTCGCCCCCGGTACGGAGACCACCGTCGACTGGCCCCTCGACCAGGGCCGCTACGACGTCGTGGTCACCGCCGGAACCGGCACCCGCCTCCTCCACCGCTACGCCGGCACCCTGCACTGACGTTCCGCCCGCGGGGCGCCCGGGGGCCGGGGCTCGAGGCCCGGGAACCCTTGGACGACGAAGGGCGGTGCGCACCTGGTGGTGCGCACCGCCCCTTGTCCGCGTGTCAGCCGGCGGCGGGGGTGCCGACGTAGTTGGTCATGTCGGTGGTGGTCCAGCCGGGGGCGGCGTAGGTGGCGCTGAGGTGGCCGCCGTTGGTCGAGCCGACGGTGAAGATGTAGTGGGTGCCGTCGGCGGCAACGGCGTTGTTGATGCTGCCGCCGGTGACGGGGGTGCCGGCCAGGGTGGTCATGTCGTCACCCATCCACTGCCCGCCGCTGGGCAGGTAGGTCATGTAGATGTGGCCGTTGGCCGCGTTCGCCGTCACCACGCCGAAGGTGCCGTCCTTCTGCACGAACGCGGAGGGCGCGCCGCCGGCGGAGGCGGGGGTGCCGACGTAGTCGGTCATGTCGACGGTGGCCCAGCCGGGGGCGGCGTAAGTGGCGCTGAGGTGCCCGCCGTTGGTCGAGCCCCGGCTGAAGATGTAGTGCGTGCCGTCGGGAGCGTTGACGTTGCTGATGTTGCCGTCACTCACGGGGGTGCCGGCGAGGGTGGTCATGTCGTCACCCATCCACTGCCCGCCGTTCGGCAGGTAGGTCATGTAGACGTGACCGTTCGCCGCGTTCGCCGTCACCACACCGACCGTGCCGTCCTTCTGCACGAACGCCGAGGGCGCGCCACCGGCGGAGACGGGGGTGCCGACGTAGTCGGTCATGTCGGCGGTGGCCCAAGCCCCGGCGCTGTTGAGGTAGGTGGGGGGACACCTGGTTCAGCCGAGCGTCCCCCGCAGGGCGTTGATCCGGGCCGCGGCTGCGGTGAAGCCGATGCGGTCCAGGGTGCCGTCGGCCAGGGCGCGGGCGAGTGCGGCGGCCGCCTGCTCGCCCTGTGCGGTGTCCCGGGCCGAGCACAGCAGCAGGTCCATGCCTGCTGCGGCGGCCGCCACCGCCCGCTCCCCGGTGCCGCCGAAGGCGTCGAGTGCGCCGGCCTCCAGTGCGTCGGTCACGGTCACCCCGCGGAAGCCGAGGCGGTCGCGGAGTTCCCCGCCCACCACCGCGGGCGACATCCCGGCAGGGCGCTCGGCGTCCAGGGCCGGGTAGACCGCCCAGGAGAGCATCACCAGCGGCACGCCGACCGAGAGGGCCGCCCGGTACGGCGCCTCGTCGACCGCGCGGAGCCGCTCCAGCGGCACCGGCAGGGTCACCGGCCCGGTGTCGGTGTTGCTTCCGGCCGGGGCGGTGCCGAGGCCGGGGAAGTGCTTGGCGGTGGCCAGCACGCCGCGCTGCCGCTGGGCGACGGCGAAGGCCGCGGCGAGGTCGGCGACGACGGCCGGGTCCTGGCCGTAGGAGCGCTGCTTGGTGTCGATGAAGTTGCCGGGGGTCTCGTACACGTCGAGCACGGGGGCGAGGTTGGTGTTCAGGCCGGCCGCGGCGATGTTGTCCCCGGCCTCGGTGCCGGTGCGGGCAGCGGTGGCGACCGCGTCGGGCGAATCGCCGACCTGGCGGGCCGACAGTTCGGGTGCTCCGGGGAGCCGCCGCACCTTGCCGCCCTCCTGATCGGTCATCAGCAGCAGCGGCGCCCGGACGGGGCTCTGCCGCCGGGCCTCGCGCAGCCGGTCGACGGCCGCCCGGAGGGTGGCGGTGTCGGGGATGTTCTCCTTGAAGAAGATCACCCCGGCGGCGCGGCCGGCCCGGACGGCCGCGAGCAGCGGCTCGGGCACGGTCGGGCCGGGGTAGGACCAGATGATCCGCTGCCCGGCGAGCTGCGCGTCGTCGACGGGCCCGGCGCCCGGCCCCGGCTCGGTGCGCCACGAGGGCCGGGGCTCGGGCCTGCCGTTCTGCGCGTCGTCGGCCGAGGGCGGCGGTGTGGGGCTCGCGGCGGTGGCGCCCCCGGACGGCACGGCCCGGGCGGCGGAGGACTGTCCGGCCCGGGTCTGCGGCGCGGTCGAGCACGCGGCCGCCAGCAGGACGAGGCAGACGATCACCCAGCGGGCATGCAACGACACCGGCGTTCTCCTCTGCCGCGACCGGACCCGACCTGTTCCTGCAGGCTAGGGCCTGTCCGACGGTTCGCGCCGCAACGGCACGCGGCGCCGGTCAACAGTCGCGCAGGTCGGCCCAGGTGACCTTGCCGTACGGGGTGGGGGCGGCGCCCCAGCGGTCGGCGAGGGTGTCGACCAGGGCGAGGCCGCGGTGGCACTCGTCGTCCTCGGCGGCGGTCAGCAGGACGGGCGGGGTGCGGCAGGCGTCCTCGACGCTCAGCCGTACCCGGCCGTCGAAGCGACGGCGGACGGTCACCGTGATCCGGGGGCCGCCGCAGTGCCGGACGCTGTTGCCGACGAGTTCGGAGACCAGCAGCTCGGCGTCCTCGACCAGGTCGGCGAGGCCGAGGTGGGCGAGACGGGCCCGGACGAGCCCCCGGGCGAGCTGCGCCGAGCGCTCCTCGCACGGGAGTTCGGCGGCGGCGGGCGGCGCGTGGCCGGTCACGGCGGTCGCGGCTCTCGCGGCGGTCGTCATCGGCGCGCTCCTGCTCTCCCGGGACGGCGGGCGGAATGCGGCCTGCCGCCGGTGGGGGGGGGAAACCGGGGCAGGCCGCCGAGAGCCGCAGGAACCAGTCCCTCCAACGGCTCACGTTCAGTCAACGCGTTTACGCGGCAGTAGAGAACGGTCCATGCTGTGGTCAGGGTTGAACCGGTTGAACACAGTCGGGGGCCGACTATGGGACGACGCACGCGCACACCGAACGCCGCCCTTGCCGCGCTGATGCGCGAGGCGGACTGGGGTAACGACCAGCTCGCCAGAGCCGTCCGCCGCACGGGTGCGGAGTGCGGCCTGCGGCTGACCTACGACAAGACCACCGTGTCGCACTGGCTGGCCGGCTCGCGGCCGCGCCCCGAAGTGGCCGGGGTGGTGCGGGAGGCCTTCGCCCGGCGGCTCGGCCGGCCGGTGGCGGCGGAGGAGACCGGGCTGGGCGACCGGGACGGGACGGACCCGGTGACCGGGCTGGTCGCGCTCGGCCGGGCCGACATGGACCCGTCCCGCCGGAGCATCCTCACCGCCGGGCTGTACTCGGCCGCGCTGGCCGTGCCCGGTTTCGGGGAGGCGGCCGGGCGGATCGACCGGGTCACGGCCGGCCGCACCGTGCGGATCGGCGACGGCGAGGTGACCACCGTCCGGACGATGACCGACCGGCTGGCCGGCATCCTGGACGAACTGGGTGCGGCGCACGCCCGCCCGATGATGGCGAGTTTCCTGGTCAACAGCGTCGGCCCCTGGCTGCAGGCGTCCGGCACCGAGCGGGCGAAGAGCGGGATGCTCGCCGCGGCCGCCGACCTGACCTACCTGGCCGGCTGGTCCGCGGTCTACGAACTCGCCCAGGGCCTCGGCCAGTCGTACTACGTCCAGGCGCTGCGGCTGGCCGACCAGGCCGGCGACCACGCGACCTACTGCCGCACCCTGCGCGGCATGTCGCTGCAGGCGTCCAGCCTCGGGCACGGCCCGCGGGCGCTGGAGTACGCGGACTCCGCCGCCCAGGCCGCGCCCGCCGCCGGCCCCCGCCTCACCGCGTTCCTGCGCGGCCAGCAGGCGCACGGCGCGGCGATGGTGAAGGACCGGCGGCAGGCCTTCGCCCGGCTCTCCGAGACCGAGACGGCACTGTCCCGGGCGGACGGGCAGAACGAGGCGGTCGGCGGCTACGACCTGGCGGCGTACCAGTTCCACGTCTCGCACGTGCTGTACGAACTCGGCGACCTGTCGGGCTCGATCGCCGCGCTGCAGACCTCCAACCGGGTCCGGCCGACGACGGAGCGGCAGGGCCGGGTGCACGGGCTCGGCCTGCTGGCCCGCCGTCAGATGGAGTACGGCCACGTCGAGGCGGCGGCCGCGACCTGGTCGTCCTTCCTGGACGACTACGCGGGGATCAGCAGCGTCCGCGGCGACGAGCACTTCGGTGCGCTGCGCAGCGGCATCCGCCCGCACCTGGGCAACCGGACGGTCGCCCACCTCGACCAGCGGGCGCGCGAGGTCGCCCGGCTGAAGTCCGCCTGACGCACGTGCGAGCCCGTCAGCCGGCCAGCAGGTCCGGCAGCCCGGCGACCGAGGGGAGGACGTGGGTCGCCCCGTCGGCGCGCAGCCGCGGCTCGTCGTGGGCGCCGGTGAGGACGCCGGCGACGACCGCGGCACCGGCCCGGGTGCCGGTGAGCATGTCGTAGCCGGTGTCGCCGGCGACGGCGATCTGCCGGACGGACTCGGTGCCGGTGCGCAGCAGCGCGGTGAGCACCATGTCCGGGTAGGGGCGGCCGCGGCCGGCGTCGGCGGGGCAGAGGGTGAGGTCGGCGAGGTCCTGCCAGCCGAGCGCCTTCAGGATGCGGTCCTGGGTGGCACGGGAGAAGCCGGTGGTGAGGACCACCCTGCGGCCGTCCGTGCGCAGCCGTTCGATCGCCTCGGCGGCGCCGGGCAGCGGGGTGCAGTGCCCGGCGTCGACGAGGTCGTGGTAGGCGGCCTCGAAGGAGCGGTTGGCCCGCTGCGCGCGGTCCTCGTCGCCGAAGAGGTGCCGGAAGACGGAGATCTTGGACTCGCCCATGGTGGCGCGGACGTGGTCGAGCATGCGGGCGTGCTCGGCGCTGCCGCCGGCGACGCCGAGGTCGGCCGCGGCGGCGCGGAAGGCCTGCTCGACCAGGCCGCCGTCGGCGACGGTGGTGCCGGCCATGTCGAGGACGACGAGGCGGATGTCGGTGCTCATGCGGGTGTTCCTCACAGGTCGGCGAGGTCGGCGGTGGTCTCGGCGATCGCCGGGGAGCAGGTCATGCCGCGGCCGCCGGGCCCGGTGACCAGCCAGACGGCGTCGTTCGGCCGCTCGCGGTGGACGACCCGGCCGGCGTCGAGGCACTGGGCGTACACACCGGCCCAGCGGCGGCGGATGCGGGGCAGCGGTCGGCCGAGGAACTGTCCGGCGACGGCGGCGAGGTGCTCGTACGGCTCCTCGACGGTGTCGAAGCCGAACGGCTGCTCGTACTCGTGGGTGTCACCGACGGTCAGGCCGCCGTCGGTGCGCTGGACCATCAGCAGCTGCATGCGGTGCTCGGCGGCGACCTGGCCCTGCGGCTGCACGGCCTGCAGGGCGTCGAGGGCGGTGCCGGCGTAGGCCGGGTAGTAGCGGAAGCTGTCGCCGTCGGCGACGGAGGTGGTGAGCGGCTCGCCGAGCGGATCGGTCTGCATCATCTGCAGGCGGACCCGGCGGACGGGGAGTTCGGGGGCGAGTTCGCGGACGAGGCCGCCCGTCCAGGCGCCGGTGCAGAGCAGTACGAGGTCGCCGTGGTGCACCTCGCCGTGGTCGTCCCGGACGCCGGCGGTGCCGACCAGGTCGCGGACCTCGCGGCCGGGCAGGAAGGTGTACCGGCCGCTCGCCTGCAGGGCGGCGCGCAGCGCGGGCTGGGCGGTGCGGGGTTCGACGGCGGCGTCGCGGGTGCAGTGCAGGGCGCCGAGGTGGTCGCCGCGCAGGGCGGGGTTGACGGCGCGGGTCTCGGCCGCGTCCAGCAGGCGGTAGCCGCGGTCGGCGGCGTCCTCGCGCTTCACCACCTCTTCGGCGACGGCGAGTTCGGCCTCGGTGCGGAGCACGGTGAGCGAGCCGTTGGCCCGGAAGTGCAGGCCGGGGACGCGCTCGCCGATCCGCTGCCACAGGTCGCGGGCGCGCTGCGCGGCGGCGAGCTCCTCCCCCGAGGCCCGGCCGCCGACCCAGACCAGGCCGAAGTTGCGGACGGACGCGCCGCGGGCCTCCGCCTCGCGCTCCAGGTGGACGACCTCGTGGCCGCGCTCGACGGCCTGCCAGGCGTGCATGGTGCCGAGCACCCCGGCTCCTACGACGATGACTCTCATGCGGCCAGCCTGGGGCGCCCCGGTGTCCGCGGGCCGTCCGGCGGGCGGACTGCGCATGAACCGGTCGAAAAGTTGTACAGACAAGATGGCCGGGCCGAGCCTCCGTCAGCGCAGCCGGACGGTGCGCGCCACCGCTGCGGCGCCGCCGACGCGGACCGGCGAACCGGGCGCGTTCCCGCGTACCGCGGCCGTGACGGCGGCCGGGGCGCCGAGGGCGTCGCCCATGTCGACGGTGATGCCGGGGAGGCCGGTACGGGCCAGGTGGGCGGCGAGGCAGGCGGTGCTGTTGGCGTTGGCGATGTCCTCGGGGACGCCGATGGACGGGGCGAACATCCGGGCCGCCAGGCGGCCCCCGGCCGTCGGCACGCTGTGGACGTAGCAGCCCAGCAGTCCGAGGCGGTCGCAGGCGGCGCGGAGCCGGTCGGCGTCCGGGGCCAGGGCGGCGAGCACGGACCGTGCGGGCACGGGGACGAGCAGCCGCGGCCGCCCCGTCGAAGCGACCCGGACGCCGCCGGCGAGCCCGCCCGGGGCGAGGCCGAGCGCGTCCAGGACCGCGTCGTGCTCACCGGCCGCCGCGGGCCCGCGCACCTCGACGGCCCCGATGTCGAACGAGGCCGTGAGCGCACCGCCGGCCCGGACGGCGCGGCCTGCGAAGACACCGGCCGCTGTCCGGACGGTGGCCCGGTACTCCCCGCCCCCTGCGTGCTCGGCCAGGAGGGCCAGCGCCGCCAGCGTCCCGTGGCCGCACGCGGGCAGCTCCCCCGCAGCGGTGAAGAATCGCAACGACACGTCCGGGCCGTCCGGGCCGCCGTCCTCGACCGACACGAACACGGCGTGCGAGGTCCCGGTCCGGGCGGGCACCGCACGGCACTCCTCGTCGGGCGGGGCCGTCCCGACCACCACCGCGGTCGGACTGCCACCGCGGCCCTCCCGCAGACAGGCCTGCACGATCGCAACGGGCAGACCACGCCCGTCCCCGGCAACGGCATCGACCATCGGACCAGAACAGCACCCGCCCCCGACCCCCGGCAAGACCGCCGACGAGCTGCGGGCTAGTGCAGCGCGGTGAGCAGCCGGAGGCGGCCGTCCGTGACTTCGGCGACGTGGTCGGCGACGGCGAGGTGGGTGCGGTCGTGGGTGACCAGCACGGTGGCGGTGGAGCGTTCGCGGGTGAGGGCGGCGAGGAGGTCGATCACGGCGGCGCCGCGTTCGTGGTCGAGGGCGCTGGTGGGCTCGTCCACCAGGAGCACCGTCGGCTCGTTCATCAGGGCGCGGGCGATGTTGACGCGCTGGCGCTGGCCGCCGGAGAGCCGTCCCGGGCGGCGTCCGGCCAGGTCGGCGAGGCCGACCGCGTCGAGGAGTTCGAGTGCCCGGGCGCGGGCCGCACGGGCGGGCCGGCCGGCGAGGTGGGCCATCACCTGGAGCTGTTCCGCGGCGGTGAGCGAGGGCAGCAGGTTGGGCTGCTGGAAAACGATGCCGATCCGGTCGCGGCGCAGCGCGGTGCGTTCGGCGGCGGTGAGTCCCGCGGTGTCGGTGCCGTCGACGAGGACCCGGCCGCTGTCCGGGGCGATCAGGGTTGCGGCGACGGCGAGCAGGCTGGACTTGCCGGAGCCGGACGGGCCGACCACGGCGGTGAGGCTGCCGCGGGGGACGTCGAGGCCGACCCGGTCGAGGGCGGTGAGGCGGCCGTCGCCGTCGGGGTAGGTGAGGGTGACGTCGGCGAGGTGCAGGCTCATCGGAGGCTCCCGAGGGCGGTCAGCGGGTCGACGGAGGTGATGCGGCGGACGGCGAGGGCGGCGCCGGCCGAGCCGAGGGCGATCATCACCAGAGCGGGCAGCAGCAGCGTCGGCACGTCGAGGACGAACGGCACCGTGCCGGCGACCAGGGCCCCTGCGCCCGCGGCGACGGCGCTGCCGAGGGCGGTGCCGAGCACCAGCAGGACGGCGGCCTGGCCGAGGGCGTCGAGGGTGAGGCGGCGGGTGGAGGCGCCGAGCGCCTTGAGGACGGCGATGTCGCCGGTGCGCTGGATCGTCCAGACGGTGAAGAAGGCGCCGATGACCAGGGCCGAGATGGCGAACAGGAAGCCGCGCATCAGCTGCAGCGAGCCGTTCTCCGAGGTGTAGGCGCCGATCGCGGCGAGCGAGTCCTCGCGGCCGAGGGTGCGGGTGCCGATCCGGGCGTCGGCGGCGGCGAGGTCCGCGCCGGGGGTGGTGCGCAGGGCGACGACGGTGGCGTGCGGGGTGTCGCCGGCCGCGCCGGGGGCGATCCGCTGCCAGTCGGCGAGGCTCGTCCAGATCACGGGGGTGTGGTTGTAGGCGGCGTCCCCGGCGACCGCGGCAACGGCGAGGGTGCGCCGGGCCAGGGTGACGGTGTCGCCGGGGCGGACGCCGAGCTCCTCGGCCGCGGCGGCCGAGAGCACCGCGGATCCGTCCTGCACCGGCGCGGGGGCGAGCCCGGCGCCGGGCCGGGAGCCGAAGGCCGAGACGGCGGCGGTGCGGGTGCCGGCGGCGGCCTTGGCGGGGGCGATGCCCAGCGGTTCAGCGGCGGTGACGCCGGGTGTACGCGCCCACTCCTGCCAGGCCTGTTCGGGCAGGGCGGAGTCGCCGAAGGAGGGCTTGCGGCCGTCGGCGGGGGCGGCGAAGGCGAGGTGGTCGGCGGGCAGGCCGATGACGGCGGAGGTGTTGCCCCGGGCGAGGCCCGCGGTGAGGCCGGACAGCAGCCCGACCAGCACGGTGATCAGGACGACCACCGTCCCCATGAGGGCGAACCGCCCCTTGGCGAAACGGAGGTCCCTCCAGGCGACGAACATGACGGCGCGGGCTCCTTCCGCGGTGTGCCGGCAGATGGCCTCCACTCTGGTGATCGCGCCTTGTCTTCACATCGCGCCGGGGTTCGATCCTCCGGAATCGAAGGGTGGTGACCGGAATCAACCTTTTGATCGATCGGCGACCGGGGTGTTGCCGGGTACCGTGGGGACACCATGAACCCCCGTGCCCTGACCCCCGTGCTGCGCGTCGTCAACCGGTGCCTGCACCTGCTGGTGGCCGGGCTGCTGGCGCTGGCCGCCGTCCGCGCGCTCGCCGGCGGCGGTCCGGGCGCCCCCGGGGTGCTGCTGGCCGCCGTGGGCTTCGGCGCGGTGTACGCGGCGGGGCCGCTGACGCCCGCGGTGGGCCGCCGGCGGGGGGCGACGGCGCTGTGGCTGGCCGCGGTGGGCGCCGTGTGGCTGGTCCTGCTGGTCCTCACCAAGGACGCGCTGTGGCTGGCCTTCCCGCTGTACTTCGTCGAACTGCACCTGCTGCCGCGCCGGCCCGCCCTGGCCGCGGTGCTCGCCACGGCGCTGGCGGCGGGCGGAGCGTTCGCCCTGCACCAGGGCGCCGTGCAGCCGGCCGCGTTCATCGGCCCGGTGCTCGGCGCGGCCGTCGCCACCGCCACCGTGCTCGGCTACCAGGCGCTGTACCGGGAGAGCGAGGAGCGGCGGCGGCTGATCGACGAGCTGACCGCGGCCCGCGCCGACCTGGCCGCGGCCGACCACGCCGCGGGCGTGCTCGCCGAGCGCGAGCGGCTGGCCCGGGAGATCCACGACACGCTGGCGCAGGGCCTGTCCTCGATCCAGCTGCTGCTGCGGGCGGCCGAACGGGCGCTGCCCGCCGACCCGGAGGCCGCCGGGCGGCACGTCCGGGTGGCCCGGGAGGCGGCGCAGGACAACCTGGCCGAGGCGCGCCGCTTCGTCCGCGCGCTGGCCCCGCCGGTGCTGGACGACCTGCCGCTGGCGGGTGCGCTGGAGCGGCTGTGCGCGACCGCCGCCGACCGGTACGGGCTGCCGGTGCACTTCACGCTCTCCGGGGACGCCGTGCCGCTGCCCGCCGCGTACGAACCGGCGCTGGTGCGGGTGGCGCAGTCGGCGCTGGCCAATGCGGCGCAGCACGCCGGGGCCGGACGGGTCGAGGTGACCCTCAGCTACATGGGGTCGGAGGTGGCGCTGGACGTGGTCGACGACGGGGCCGGTTTCGACCCGGCCGCCGTGCCCGCCGGCCGCGGGAGCGCCGCGGGTGGCGACACCGGCGGCTTCGGGCTGGCCGCGATGCGGGCCCGGATGCACGCCCTCGGCGGCACCCTGACCGTGGAGTCGGCCGCCGGCCGGGGCACCGCGGTCGCCGCCCAGCTCGCCGTGCCCGCCGACACTGCCGTGCCCGCCGCGGGCGGCCGCGTACCCGTGGAGGACCGCCCGTGACCGCGCGCATCCGGCTGCTGCTCGCCGACGACCACCCGGTGGTCCGGGCCGGGCTGCGGGCCGTCCTGGAGACCGAGCCCGACCTGGAGATCGCCGCCGAGGCCGCGACCGCCGAGGAGGCCGTCCGGCTGGCGGCCGAGGAGCGGGTCGACGTGGTGCTGATGGACCTGCAGTTCGGTGCGGGCATGAACGGCGCGCAGGCGACCGCGGAGATCACCGCGCGGCCCGGGGCGCCCCGGGTGCTGGTGGTGACCACCTACGACAGCGACGCGGACACGCTCGGCGCGATCGAGGCGGGCGCCACCGGGTACCTGCTGAAGGACGCCCCGCCGGCCGAGCTGGCCGCCGCCGTCCGGGACGCGGCCGCGGGCCGCACCGCGCTCGCCCCCGCGGTGGCCGACCGGCTGCTGCACCGGATGCGCACCCCCGCGACCGCGCTCAGCCTGCGCGAGGTGCAGGTGCTGGAACTCGTCGCCCGCGGCCTGGCCAATCTGGACGTCGCCCGCGAACTGCACATCAGCCAGGCCACCGTGAAGTCCCACCTGGTGCACATCTATGCCAAGCTCGGGGTGGACTCGCGCACCGCCGCGGTGGCCGCAGCCACCGACCGGGGCCTGATCCGGCGCTGACGGCCGCAGGGCGCGCACAACTCCCGACGCACCGTCACCAGGCTTGCCCGCGCGCCGCCTTCCCTCCACCGCGCCCGGTCCTTCCACCGTGCGAACCGGCCATCATGGCCGATCCCCGACGGGAAAAATGAGAATTCCGACTCCCTCGGCATGTCCAGATCGAGCGGCCGTACCCTGTCTGCGGACCGGGGAGACACGACGACGGGGCGGGGGACGGGAATGCACAGCACACACCGGGCTGTCCGCGCACACCGCGCACCGCTCACCGCCGCCGCCCTCACCGCCACCTACGACCTCGCCCTCGGCGGCGGCCCGGACCTCCGCGGCGCCGCCCCCAGACCGGAGATCACCGACTCCTGGGAGCGGCTGCGCCGGCTCGGCCTCGACCCGGACGCCGGACGCAACGTCCGCCGGATCGGCGTCGCCGAGGTCCAGCACCGGCGCCACCAGTCGCAGCTGGACACCGTGCTGCCCATGCTCAGGACGACCCTGCTCGCCTCCGACGACGCCCCCGTCCTGCTCGCCATCACCGACCCCGAGGGCCACCTGCTCTGGCTCGACGGCGCCCGCCACCTGCGCCGCAACGCCGACGGCATCGGCTTCGAGACCGGCGCCCGCTGGACGGAGGACGAGGTCGGCACCAACGGCATCGGCATGGCCCTGCGCATCGAGCGCCCCACCGCCGTCCACTCCGCCGAGCACTACCTGCGCAGCCACCACACCTGGACGTGCGTCGCCTCCCCCGTCCACGACCCGCGCACCGGGCGGCTGCTCGGCATCCTCGACCTCAGCGGCCCGGCTCACCAGGTGCAGCCGCACCTGATGCGACTCACCGCCACCGCCGCCCGCCTCGCCGAGGCCGAACTGCGCGCCGCCCAACTGGAGTCGCTGCACCGGCTGCGCACCCTCGCCACCGGCCTGCTGGCCCGGGTCAGCGGCCCGGCCCTGGTCGTCGACGGCGCCGGGTGGACGGCCGCCGCGGTCGGCGTGCCGCCGGTGCAGCGGCTGCGGCTGCCCGCCGAGGGCTGGGGCAGCCGGCCGGTGGAGTGGCTGCCCTCGCTGGGCGAGTGCGCCGTCGAACCGCTCGGCGGCGGCTGGCTGGTCCGCCCGCTCGGGGCCTCGCCCGGCGCGGTCGCCGAGCAGAACGCCGGCGCCCGCATCCGGCTCGACCTGCGGCAGCCCGGCCGGCCCGAACTGCACGTCGCCGGGGCGGCCGGCAGCTGGTCTCACGTGCTGACCCCGCGCCATGCCGAGGTGCTGCTGCTGCTCGCCGTCCACCGCACCGGGATGAGCGCCGCCCAGCTCGCCGAGGCGCTCTTCGGCGACCCGGCCCGGACGGTCACCGTCCGGGCCGAGATGTCCCGGCTGCGCCGCTACCTGGGCGCACTGCTCGACCACCGGCCGTACCGGCTGAACGCCTCCGCGGCCGTCACCGTCACCGGGCCCGCCGAGCCGCTGGACCTGCTGGCGACCTCCTCGGCCCCGGCCGTCCGCGAACTGCGGTCCGCCCTGCACGCGGGCACCGTCCGGCTGCCGTAATTTCGCCCGCTCGCCTCCAGGTCCTCCTGATCCGGCGCCGACGGTCGTCGCGCTGATCGTCGCCCGCTCGCCTCCGGGCCCTCCTGACCCGGCGCCGACACTCGTCGCTCCGTCGCTGCGCTCCCTCGCTCCTCCCTTTCGACGCCGGCGGGCCCTTCGGCTCGGGGCGGGGCACTCCGCGCTCGCCCTCCTTGCCCGCCAACGGGCAGGAGAGGCCCACGCTTTCGGCGTCGGCGGGCCCTTCGGCTCGGGGCGGGTATCGCTCCCGGGCTCAGCCGGCGAGCAGGGCGGCGAGCTCGGCGTCGGTCGGGCCGGCGCCCAGCTCCTCCTCAGCGGAGATCAGCGCGTAGGTGCGGTCCAGCCAGGAGCGCACCCGGGGGCGGGAGGCCTCCAGCATGGCGCTGCCGTGCGGGGAGTCGAGGGCGATGTGCAGGGTCGAGCCGTGGCACGGGCAGTAGGCCGGCCACAGTTTGATGTCGCCCTGCCCGCTGATCGTGCCGAGCCCGTCGCGGAGCAGTTCGCGCGAGAACACCCAGTCCGCCTCGTCGGGACGGCCCAGGTGGAAGGTGAGCAGCACCTCGCAGGGCCGCACGGTGTCGTACCTGAACCGGGTACGCACCTCTCCCACCTGGTCGTCGTCGAGCGCGATCCGCAGTGTCATCACCTCGTCCAGCACCGCCCTCGCGGTGGTGAGTCGGCCCAAGTCGTCGCCCGTGGGGGTGGCGGCGATCGGGTCGGAGGGTACGGACAGCGGGTCGCGCGGCATGACGGTCTCTCCGAGGCGGCTGGGGTTCGCTCCAGCCTGCGGCACCGCCGGGCCCGCGGCAACGGTTGCAAGGGGTTGCAGCGCGCGGGGAACCGTACGATTGGACGGTGCGTCAATTATCCGCCACAGTACGTCATTACGGTTAACACATCCGTTGCATTCCGGGTCTGGCGGAGATGTCGGTCACCGCTGGTACATTCGTCCCCCTGTCACTGCGGCCGGGGGCCGGTGACGACACCGGGGGGCAGCGGCGTCGGGTGGGGAGGAGGGGAGCCGGTTGGCGCTCCGCGAGGACACCGGGCCGGTCCGCACGGCCGTCAGGTACGGCCGGCACAGTCGGCCCAAGCCGATCGGGGGCAGGTTCCGGCTGCCCACCATCCGTTTCTCCGGTGCGGCGATGGCGATGTCCACCGTCGTCGGGATCAGCGTCGCCACCACGTGGCTGCTGAACGAGCAGCAGGGCGTCGGCCGCCGCCCCGGCATGTCCAACGTCGGTGCCAGCCCGCCGCTGCCCAGCCAGGACGGCCGGGGCACGGCCACCGCCGCCCCGGCCTCCGACACGCACACCGCGCGCAGCGCGCCGGCCCGCGGCTCGCACACCGGCACCGCCCCGGGCCGTCCGGCCGGCACCCAGTCGCCCGCCGCGCCGTCCGGCAGCAGCTCGCCGTCCGCCCCGGCGCCGAGCGGCTCGCCCTCGCCGTCGGGCTCCGCCGCCACCGGCGCCCCGCCGACCGCGCGCCCCGTCGCCCCGGAGCCCGGCCGGCCTGTTGCCCCACCGCCCACCGGCGCCCCGGCCCCGGTCAAGCCCACCGGCATCGACCCGCTCTCCGGCCGCGCGCACGTGGAGCTCCTCGGGCCGGCCGGCACCCGGCACACCGTCGTCCTGGAGGTCCGCCGGGAGCTGACCGCACTCCAGGTGGAGCTGCGGCTGGTCCGCCCGGACGTGCTGCCCGGCACGGTCCCGTCGAGCACCCTGCCCGGCGTGGTGACCACCGTCTCCCAGGAGCGAGGCGTGCTCGTCTACCGGTACACGCTGCCCGCCGGCCTGGACGTCGAGCCCGGCGAGTACGCCTTCGAGGTCCTCGGCGCCCGCCTGCCGGGCACCGGCCGGCCCGGTACCGCCGGCGAGGAGACGTGGAGCGCCGCCGCATTCGTCCCCGACGGCCGCGACCCGCACGCGGTCGCCGTCCGCGGCACCTTCGACACCACCCGCTGACGCCTGATCGCCGATCGCTCACGGCGGGTATGCAGTAAGGGGCGCGGGGAGCTGCGCAATCCGGATGCGGGTCGTCGTACGGGCCATGGCCGGCCCGTACTGTCGTGACGCCCGCCCCGGACTGCGCAGCCTGCCCCGGCAATCAGACGCGGTGGGCGAGGGCGCGGCGCAGGTCGTCCAGCTCGTCGGCGAGCTTCCGCCGCAGGGTGGGCGAGAGGTCCGGCTTGGCCAGGCAGGCCTCGGCGGCCTTCACCGTACCCGGCAGCGCGAGGCCGGCCGGGAAGAGCGACTGGCCGAGCACCCTGGCGACCTGTCCGCCGCGTTCCCCCGTGGTCGGCACCTGCTCGAAGTACCGCCGCATGTAGGCCTGCTGGAGGTCGGGCCGGCCGGAGTGCCAGAAGCCTTCGGCGGTCGCGGCCAGCAGGTGGTTGGACAGGGCGTCCGGGGTGAACATCTCCTGCCAGGCCCGTTCCTTGGCGGCCGGGTCGGGCAGCGCGGCCCGGGCCCGGGCGGCGCCCTGTTCGCCGATGTTGCTGGCGTCGGCGGCGAGCTCCTCGGCGATCCGCTGTTCGTCGACCGCCCCGGCGGCGGCCAGCTGCAGCAGGGCGGCCCAGCGGAGGTCGGCGTCGAAGGGGACGCCGCCGGGCAGGTCCCGGCCGTCCAGCCAGCCGGCCAGCTCCGCGAGCCGCTCCTCGCCGGACGCGGTGGCGACGGCGCAGCGGAGGGCGGCGATCCGCAGGCTCTCCCCGGCGTCCGGCCGGGCCAGCACCGCGCGGGCGGTGTCGCCGAGCAGGACGAGCGCGGCGGGCCGCTGCTCCGGCGGCAGGTAGCGGGCGACGACGTGGTCGGCGGCGAACTTGAGCACCGCCTCGACGATGGTCACCGCGGTCTCGGCGGGCAGGTGGTCGGCGACCAGCTGCAGGTAGCCGTCGGCGGGCAGTTCGGCGGAGCGGACCAGGTCGCGGGCGTGCTCCCAGAGCACGGCGCGGGCGAGCTCGTCCTCGATGCGGGAGAGCGAGGCGGCGACCGTGGCGGCGGAGTGCTCGTCCAGGCGGATCAGCGCCCAGGTGAGGTCGCCGTCGTTGGGCAGCAGCAGCGCGGGGCGGGGTGCGCCGGCCAGTTCGGGGATCGCCGTGCGCCCGCCGGGTGCGACGTCCGCGTCCAGCCGCTCGCGCAGCACCACCGCGTCGCCGACCCGGTCGTAGGCGCCGATCCGCACCCGGTGGGGCCGGGTGCCGTCGTTGACCAGGACCACCGAGCGGAGGGTGTCGCCGTCCGCCTCGACCTCCAGGCGCAGGGTGTCGACGCCGCTGGTGCGCAGCCAGGCCTCGGCCCAGCCGGCCACGTCGCGGTCGGTGGCGGCGCCGAGCGCGGACAGGAAGTCGCCGAGGTCGGCGTTGCCCCAGCGGTGTTCGGCGAAGTAGGCGTTGAGGCCGGCGAAGAACGCCTTGTCGCCCAGCCAGTGGACGAGCTGGCGCAGCGCCGAGGCGCCCTTGGCGTAGGAGATGCCGTCGAAGTTGACCAGGGCCTCGGCGACCGAGCCCATGGCGATGGCGGCGACGGGGTGGGTGGAGCCGCGCAGGTCGGCGTCGTAGCCCCAGCCCTTGCGCTTGACCGCGAAGGACGTCCAGGCGCCGGTGAAGCGGGTGGACTCGGCGGCGATCCGGTAGCCGAGCATCTCGGCGAAGGACTCGTTGAGCCACAGGTCGTCCCACCAGGCCATGGTGACCAGGTCGCCGAACCACATGTGCGCCATCTCGTGGCAGACCACCATGGCCCGCATCTCGCGCTGGGCCTCGGTCGGCGCGGAGCGGAACAGCAGTTCGTCGCGGAAGACCACGCAGCCCGGGTTCTCCATCGCGCCCCAGTTGAACTCGGGGACGAAGGCCTGGTCGTACTTCCCGAAGGGGTAGCGCTCGTCGAAGAGGCCGTGCAGCCGGTCGAAGGAGGCCCGGGTGACCTCGAACAGCTCCTCGGCCTCGCGGTCCAGCTCGGCGGCGAGCGAGCGGCGGGCGTACAGGCCGAGCGGGATGCCGTCGTGCTCGGCGTGCACCGCGTGCAGCGGGCCGCCGACCACGGTGATCAGGTAGGTGGAGATCGGGCCGACGGGGGCGATCTCCCAGCGGCCGTCGGGCAGCCGGGAGGAGGTGCCGTTGCCGATGACCGTCCAGTCGTCCGGCGCGGTCACGGTGACGGTGATCGGGGCCTTGAGGTCCGGCTGGTCGAAGCAGGCGAACATCCGGGGGGCCAGGTCGGGGCCGCAGCTGGCGTAGACGTACTCGGCGCCGTCCGCCGGGTCGGCGAAGCGGTGCAGGCCCTCACAGGTGTGCGAGTAGGGCATGTCGGCCTCGACCAGCAGCTCGTTCTCGGCCGCCAGCCCGGGCAGTGCCAGGCGGTTCCCGTCGAGTGCGGCGGGGTCGAGCGGTCTCCCGTTCAGCTCGGCCCCGAGCAGCGCGGCGGGGTCGATGTCCACGAAGGAGTCGCGGCCCGGCTCGGCGCAGCCGAACCGGATCACGGTGGTGCTGCGGAACAGGCGGTCGCCGCGGGTCAGGTCGAGGTCCACGGAGTACGACCGGACATCGAGCAGCTGGGCACGGACGGCGGCCTCGGTACGTTGCAGAGCTGGCATTCCAGCATGCTTTCCCAGCCGGACGGGCACCACAAGCCTGTTCTCTGACAGCAGGAAGCCGCTGACAGCGGGTCACCCGCCGTCGGACGGCGGGGTGCCCTAGGGTGGCCGGGAAGAGAGCCCGGACGCCGCGAGGAGCAAGGAGGAGCACCGTGACCACGGTCCTGACCCAGGGCGGAAACGCCCCACTCAACGCCGCCCGGGTGACGGTGGAGGTGACGGCACCCAAGGCGCTGGACGTCTCCGGCCTGCTGCTGACCGAGGCCGGCAAGGTCCGCTCGGACGACGACTTCGTGTTCTTCAACGCGCCGAACGGCCCCGGGGTGACGCACCGGCCGGCCGCCGCCGGCACGCCCGACGCGATCACCGTGGACACGTCCTCCGTGCCGGCCGGCATCGAGAAGATCGTCGTGACCGCGAGTCTCGACGAGGCCGGTGCCACCTTCGCCGGCACCGAGCCGACCGCCACCGTGCGGGACGCCGCCAGCGGCGAGGTGCTGATCACCTTCACCCCGCCCCGGCTGAGCACCGAGACCGCCCTGGTGGTCGTCGAGGTCTACCGCCGCGGCGGCGCCTGGAAGGTCAGAGCCGTAGGCCAGGGCTACGCCAACGGGCTGGCCGGCATCGCCACCGACTTCGGCGTCTCGGTGGAGGACCCGGGGCCGGCCGCCGCCGCCCCGCCGGTGCCCGCGGCACCGCCCGCCCAGCCGATGCAGAAGCCGGCCGTGCCCCCGCCGCCGGCCGCCCCGCCCGCTCCCCCGGCCGCCGCCCCGTCGATGACGAAGGTGACCCTGGACAAGGGCCGGGTCAGCCTCACCAAGGGCGGCTCGGTCTCGCTGGAGAAGGGCGGCAAGCCCTTCCTGTCCGCCGTCCGGATGGGCCTCGGCTGGGAGCCGGCCGGCCGCGGCCGCAACGTCGACCTGGACGCCTCCTGCATCGCCTTCGACGCGCAGCGCAAGAAGATCGAGACGGCGTGGTTCATGAAGCTGTCGATCTTCAACGGCGCGGTCGCCCACTCCGGTGACAACCTCACCGGCGCCGGCGCGGGCGACGACGAGTCCATCACCGTCCACCTCGACGGCCTGCCGCCCGAGGTCTCCGGCCTGGTCTTCGTCGTCAACTCCTTCTCCGGGCAGAAGTTCACCGACGTCAAGAACGCCTACTGCCGCCTGCTCGACGCCGGCAGCGGCCAGGAGCTGGTGCGCTTCGACCTCACCCACGCCGAGCCGCGGACCGGCGTCGCCATGTGCAAGCTGGTCCGCCAGTTCTCCGGCGAGTGGGTGATGACCGCCCTCGGCGAGTACGTCGACGCCAAGACCGCCCGGGGCATGGTCGACCCCGCCGCCCGCATGCTGTAGCGCGGCACGACGGAGGGGACGGGCGCCCACACGCCCGTCCCCTCCTTGGACCGACCGGCAATCGGGACCCCGATTGCCGGCCCGTCCCACGTCCCCGCGGCAGACGGTGCGATCAGCCGCGGGTGGCCATGGCGCGCAGGAAGAACGCCAGGTTGGCGGGGCGCTCGGCGAGGCGCCGCATGAAGTAGCCGTACCACTCCTGGCCGTACGGCAGGTAGACGCGCATGGTGTTGCCGGCCTCGGCGAGGCGCAGCTGCTCCTCGGGGCGGATGCCGTACAGCATCTGGTACTCGAAGCTGTCGGTGTCGCGCTTGTTCCACTCGGCGAGCTGGCCGGCGATGCGGACCATGCGGGGGTCGTGGCTGGCGACCATCGGGTAGCCCTCGCCGCCCATGAGGATCTTGAGCGCGCGGACGTAGGCGAGGTCGACCTGCTCCTTGCCCTGGAAGGCGACCGACTCGGGCTCCTTGTAGGCGCCCTTGCAGAGGCGGACGCGGGAGCCGGCGTGCGCGAGGTCGCGGCAGTCGGCCTCGGTGCGGCGCAGGTAGGCCTGGAGGACGACGCCGAGCCACGGGAAGTCGGCGCGCAGTTCGCGGGCGATCTCCAGGGTGGAGTCGGTGGTGGTGTGGTCCTCCATGTCGAGGGTCACCGTGGTGCCGGCCGCGGCGGCGGCCTCGCAGATCCGCCTGGCGTTCTCCAGTGCGATCTTCTCGCCGTCCGCGGGGAGGAACTGGCCGACCGCGGAGAGCTTGACCGAGACCTCGGCGTTCGCCGCGAGGCCGGTCTCCTTCAGCGCGGCGAGCAGGTGCTCGTAGGCCTCCGCGGTGCCCGCCGCCTGGGTGGCGTCCAGGGTGTCCTCGCCGAGGTGGTCCAGGGTCACCTTGCGGCCGCTGGCCACGAGTTCGGCGGTGGCGTCGATGCCCTGCTCCAGGAGGTCGCCGGCGACGAAGCGCTTGACGAGGGCCTGGGTGGGCGGGAACTTCTCGACGACGGTCCGCACCTGGGCGGAGCGGGAGGCGGCAAGGAGGGCGGAACGGAGCATCGGTGACTCCTGGGCTTTCTTCACGGGTGGCGGAGAGGACGGGACGGCGGCCACGGGGTGTCGGCCGCCGTCCCGGGGTGCACGGGGAGGTCAGCCCATGTGCGGGTAGCGGTAGTCCGTCGGCGGGACGAACGTCTCCTTGATCGAGCGGGTCGACGTCCAGCGCATCAGGTTCTGCTTGGCGCCGGCCTTGTCGTTGGTGCCGGAGGCGCGGCCGCCGCCGAAGGGCTGCTGGCCGACGACGGCGCCGGTCGGCTTGTCGTTGATGTAGAAGTTGCCGGCGGCCTGGCGCAGCACGTGCATGGCGTGCTGCACGGCCTCGCGGTCCTGGGCGATGATCGAGCCGGTCAGGGCGTACGAGGCGACGGACTCCATCTGCGCGAGCATCTCGTCGTACTTCTCGTCCTGGTAGACGTGCACGGCGAGGATCGGGCCGAAGTACTCGTCGCGGAAGTACTCGCTCGCCGGGTCCTCGCAGACCAGGACGGTCGGGCGGACGAAGTAGCCGACCGAGTCGTCGTACGTGCCGCCGGCCAGGACCTCGACCTTCGGGTCGGCCTTGGCGCGGTCGATCGCGGCCTTGTTCTTCGCGAAGGAGCGGTCGTCGATGACGGCGCCCATGAAGTTGGACAGGTCGGAGACGTCGCCCATGGTGAGCCACTCGACCTCGTCGCGGAAGTCGTCCTTCAGCTCGGCCCACAGGGAGGCCGGGACGTAGGCGCGGGAGAGCGCCGAGCACTTCTGGCCCTGGAACTCGAAGGCGCCGCGGGTCATCGCGGTCTTCAGCACGGCCTTGTCGGCGGACGGGTGGGCGACCAGGAAGTCCTTGCCGCCGGTCTCGCCGACGATCCGCGGGTAGGTGCGGTAGCCGGCGATGTTGGTGCCGACCTCGCGCCACAGGTGCTGGAAGGTGGCGGTGGAGCCGGTGAAGTGGATGCCGGCCAGGGCGGGGTGCTTGAGGGCGACCTCGGAGACGGCCAGGCCGTCGCCGGTGACCATGTTGATGACGCCCTTGGGCAGGCCGGCGGCCTCCAGCAGCTGCATCAGGTAGTGCGCGGCGAACTGCTGGGTGGGGGACGGCTTCCAGATGACCACGTTGCCCATCAGCGCGGGCGCGGTCGGCAGGTTGCCGGCGATCGCGGTGAAGTTGAACGGGGTGATCGCGTAGACGAAGCCCTCCAGCGGGCGGTGGTCGCTGCGGTTCCACACGCCGTCCGAGGAGATCGGCTGCTCGGAGATGATCTGCCGGGCGAAGTGCACGTTGAAGCGCAGGAAGTCGACCAGCTCGCAGGGGGTGTCGATCTCGGCCTGCTGGGCGGTCTTGGACTGGCCGAGCATGGTGGCGGCGGCCAGGGTCTCGCGCCAGGGGCCGGCCAGCAGGTCGGCGGCCTTGAGGAAGATCGCGGCGCGGGAGTCGAAGGAGAGCGCCTGCCACGCCGGGGCGGCGGCGAGGGCGGCCTCGACGGCGTCCTTCGCGTCGTCCCGGGTCGCGTTGCGCAGGGTGCCGAGGCGGGCGGCGTGGTTGTGCGGCTGGACGACGTGGATCTCGTCGCCGCCGCCCATGCGGTGCTCGCCGCCGATGGTCATGGTGAGCTGGAGGGGCTCCTGGCCACCCAGCTCCTTCAGCTTGGCCTCCAGGCGGGCCCGTTCCGGGCTGCCGGGGGCGTAGCTGTGGACCGGCTCGTTCACCGGCGCGGGGACCTGGGTCACAGCATCCATGGCGCGCACGCTCTCCTTCTCGTCATGGGGCCGGCGAGGGTCGCACGTCGGCCATGCGGCAACGCTATGCCGCGGGACGGGGCCACTTGATTGGCCGGGCCGCCAAAGTGCGGCCGATACCCTTGTACGTGTGAACAGACCCGCCGACCGGCCGAAGCCGGCCGCCCCGGTGCCGGCCCCGCCGCTGCGGGCCGCGCCGACGGGCGCCGTCCGGTGACCGCCGCCCCCGGCCTGCCGCTGCGGCAGCTGCTGATGTCGCTCGGCGAGCCGCTGGTCGAGCTGCAGGCCGCCCCCGCCGGCCTGGACGTGCCGGTGCGCGGCGTGGCGATCCTCGACCCGGAGGAGCCGCCCGCGGCCGGCCCCGGCGAACTGGTGCTGGCGATCGGTGTCCGCGGCCGGGCCGCGCTGCCCGTGCTGCGCGAGGCCGGCCGGGCCGGGGCCGCCGCGGTCGCCGTCAAACTGGACGCCCAGGGCCCGGCGGACGCGCTCCGCGAGGCCGCCGCGGAGGCCGGGGTCGCGCTGCTGTCGGTGCGCCCGGAGACCCGCTGGGACCACCTCGACGGGCTCGCCCGGATGCTCGTCGCCGGCCCGGACGCCCCGGAGGCGGCCGACCCCGACGCCGGCGACCTGTTCTCCCTCGCCCAGACGGTCGCGGTGCTCACCCACGGCGTGGTCTCCATCGAGGACACCACCAGCCGGGTCCTCGCCTACTCGCGCTCCTCCGACTCCGACGAGCTGGACGACCTGCGGCGGCTGACCATCCTCGGCTGGCAGGGCCCGGAGCCGTACCTGTCCAAGCTCCGCGAGTGGGGCGTCTTCCAGCACCTGCGCAGCTCCGACGCGGTCATCGAGATCGAGGCCCACCCGGACCTGGGCATCCGCCGCCGGCTGGCGATCGGCATCCGGGCCGGCGCCCAGCCGCTGGGCACCATCTGGGTGCAGGAGAGCGCACAGCCGCTCGCCGAGCAGGCCGAGCAGACGCTGGTCGGCGCGGCCCGGGTCGCCGCCGGACAGCTGGTGCGGCGCCGGCGCGAGCTGTCCGCGGACGTCCGCCTCACCCGCACCCTGCTCACCGGCCTGCTGGAGGGCTCCACCGGGCCGCAGTCGCTCGCCACCCACCTGGGCCTGGGGCTGCACCGCCCGGCGACCGTCCTCGCGTACGCGGCGGACTCCCCCTCCGAGGGCTCCGACCTGGAGCTGACCCGGGCCGAGGTGACCGGCCTGATCTCGGTGCACGCCGCGGCCCGGCACCGCGGCGCACTGCTAGCCCCGATCGAGTCCCGGGTGTACGTGCTGCTGCCCGAGCTGCCGCCCGGCCTGCCCGCGGCGACGCTGCGCGGCTGGGCGCAGGAGGTGGTCGACGCGGCCCGCGAGCACCTGGGGGTGCGGCTGCTGGCGGCGATCGGCTCCACCGTGGAGACGCTGGCCCGGGTGCCCGACTCCCGGGAGCAGGCCGACCGCATCCTGGACGCGATGGCCCGCGGCGGCGTCCCGAACCAGGTCGCGGCGCTCTCCGACGTACAGGCGGAGGTCCTGGTCAGCGAGGTGCTGGCGCTGCTGCAGGACCACACCCACCTGCGCGACGCGCGGCTCACCGCGCTCGCCGATTACGACCGGAAGCACGGCACCCGGCTCGCCGAGTCCGTGCTCGCCTGGCTGGACGCCCTCGGCGAGGTGCGGGTCGCCGCGGACGCCCTGCACATCCACCCCAACACCCTGCGCTACCGGGTCCGCCGCGCCGAACAGCTCACCGGCCTGGACCTCGCCCAGCCGCAGCAGCGGCTGCTGGCGATGCTGCAACTGCGGCTGCCCGCCGAGGACGCCTGACGGGCGTCGACGACGGGCAGCGCGCAGAGGGAGGGTTCACCGGCCCCGCGGGGCGGCGGCGGTCAGTGGCGGCGCAGGCGGTGCCACGGACCGGTGATGGCGAGCATGATGCCCGGATCCTGGATGTTGGCGAACAGCGTCTCGCCGTCGGCGGAGAAGGTGACGCCGGTGAACTCGCTGAACTCCGGCTCCTCCGCGGTGCCGAGGTTGAACTCGTTGCGGGCGATCGGGAAGGTCCGGCCGTCGTCCGTGGTGCCGAACAGGTGCTGCTGGCCCTCGCCGTCCTCGGCGATCACCAGGCCGCCGTGCGGGGAGACGGTGATGTTGTCCGGGCCGTCGTAGTTGCCGTTGTCCGCCCAGACGTCGGAGTTGACGCCGAGCAGCACCTTCAGGGTGACGGTGCGGCGGGCCGGGTTGTAGAACCACACCTGGCCGTCGTGCTGGACGGGGCTCTCCTCACGGGCGTAGCTCGCCACGAAGTAGGTGCCGCCGTCGCCCCACCACATGCCCTCCAGCTTGCGGGAGCGGGTGACCTCGCCGTCCTTGAACTGCTTGCGGACGGAGACCGTCTTCGCGTCGCGGTCCGGCACCTTCACCCAGTCGACGCCGTAGGTGGTGCCGATCTTCGTGGCCCGGGACAGGTCGTCGACCAGCTTGCCGTGCGAGTCGAAGCACTTGAAGGCCTCCAGCACGCCGGCGTCGTCGGCCAGGGTGCGGAGCTTGCCCTTGCCGTGGCAGAAGCCGGTCGGCGGGGTCCAGCGGTACAGCAGGCCGTTCGGACCGGACGCGTCCTCGGTCAGGTAGACGTGGCCGCGCCTGGGGTCGACCACGGCCGCCTCGTGCGGGTAGCGGCCGAAGGCCTTGATCGGCTTCGGGTCGCGGTTGGCGTCCTGGTCGTACGGGTCCACCTCGAAGATGTAGCCGTGGTCCTTGGTCATGCCGTTCTTGCCGGCCTTGTCCTCGGTCTCCTCGCCGGACAGCCAGGTGCCCCACGGGGTGGTGCCGCCCGCGCAGTTGGTGGAGGTACCGGCCAGGCCGACCCACTCGCGGACCTGCCGGCCGCGCTTGGCCACCTCGACCACGGTGCAGCCGCCGGCCGCCGCCGGATCGTAGACGAAGCCCTCCAGCAGCGGCACCGGGTGCGGCCAGTTGCTCCGCCCGCCCTTGAGCTCGTGGTTGTTGACCAACAGGGTGGCGCCGTGCCGGCCCGGGAAGGCCGCCGTGCCGTCGTGGTTGCTCGGCGTCGACTCGCCGGTGACCAGGGTGGTCTTGCCGGTGTGGGTGATGATCCGGTACTTGAAGCCCTTGGGCAGGGCCAGGACGCCCTCCGGGTCCGGCACCAGCGGGCCGTAGCCGAGCGCGGTGTGCGCACCCTTCTCGGCCGGGGCGTCGCCGCCGGCCGGGGCCGCGATCGCGCCGGGCGCGGTGGCCAGCACCTCGGCGCTGCCGGCGATGAGGACACCGGCCCCGAGCATGGTCGAGCGGTTCACGAAGTCCCGGCGGGACAGCGACATGGTCGGTCACTCCTGAGGGTGATGGCGTACGGGGTGGGACGCGCAGCAGACTCGACGCGGCGGGTGAACCGAGCATGAATCAGGCACGGCCTCCCGGTGGTGTTTTGCCGTCCTCATTCGAAGTACGTCCTCAACCGGAGCACCGGCCTCATCCGGAGCACCGGCCCCGTTCCGCCCGCCGGCCGTGCCGGGGCGACCCGAGCGGGCCCTCAGCGGCGCGCGCCCCGCCAGTCCTCCCAGGCCTCCAGCCAGGCCTCCTCCGCCGCGTCCGCGCCGCCCGGGACGCCGCCCGCCCACAGCCTCCCCCAGGCCCGCTGCGCGGCCAGGCTCGGCACCTCGCTGTCGAACGCCGTGTACCGGACGGACTCCGCCACCGCCGCCTCGCCCTCGGCGGTGCCCACCAGCCAGTCCGTGCGCTGCGCCAGCCTGGTCAGCTGGTTGACCATCGCGGACACCGCCTCCACGGCCTCCTCGCGGCTCTCCGAGGCCAGCCGCATCTGCTGCCGCACCGCGGCCTCCCAGCGCTCCGCCCCGGCCTCCCCGCGCAGCCTGCGGGGTATCCGGCCGGTACGGCGCGAGCACAGCTGCGCCTCCATCGCGAACGCCTCGTGGATGCCGTGCTCAACCACGGCGCGGTGCGCCTCCAGCCCGGTGACGGCAGGCAGCTCCCGTTCCTCCACCGGTACGGCGCGCCGCTGCTGACGTTCCGCCAGGCTCAGGGCCAGCGCGGTCCGGCCGCGGACGAAGGGCTCGGCGTCGGTGACGCGGCGCAGCTCGACCCCGGCCGGCGGCAGCCCCCGCGCGATGACGGTGACGGCCACACCGTCCAGGTGCAGCCGCCCGGCCCAGACCGGGGCGCCCCCGGCGTCCCCGGCGCCGGGAGCGTCCGGGCGGCGGTCCTCGTGGATCTGCACCGGGCAGGGCTCGCCGTCGACGGTGATCCAGCCGCGCAGCGCCCTGGTCCGGCCCGGGCCGTCGCCCTCGTCGACCTCCAACTGGTCGTAGACGCGGTCGCGTTCGTCCTCGACGGCGTCCTCCAGCTCCGGCAGCGCCCGCTCGGGACCGGCCGGGTCGGCGGGGCGGTGGGTGCGCACCGAGACGTACGGGCCCTGCAGGCGGCCCCAGTCCCCGGAGCGGAGCTCGACCCAGCCGAGCCGGCCGTCGACGACCTCGTACCCGGCCAGGCTGTCCCGGTCCGCGGCCCCGCGGGAGGGCAGGCCCTCGGCGGCGTACAGCGGGAAGTCCGCACCGGCCAGCACCCGGCGGTCCTGTGCCTCGTGCCCGGCCACCCGGGCCGGGGCGCCCTCGGGGTCGTGGGGCCTGCTCGCGCCCTGCCTCGTCATGCTCGCCGCACCCCCGGGTCCTCGCCGCGCCGTCCGCGGCGCCGCCGGGCCGACCCGACCACCGCACCGCGTCCGCCTACGATACGGGTCGGCGCACCTGGCGGGCCATCAGGGCGCACGACCCGCCGACCGGCCGGGAACACCCGCCGGATGTCGGCGGCGCTGCCTACCCTGAGCCGCATGACTTCGACCACCGACTTCCCGGCCCGCATCAGCATCGTCACCCTCGGCGTCACCGACCTGACCCGCTCCACCGCCTTCTACGAGGCGCTCGGCTGGCGCAGGTCGGCGGCGTCCAGCCCGGAGATCGTCTGGTTCCGCACCGCCGACTCGGTGCTCGGCCTCTTCCCCGCCGAGGAACTGGCCGCGGACGCCGGGGTGCCCGCCACCGGCGAGCCGTCCTTCCGCGGGGTGACCCTGGCCGTCAACCTGGAGTCCCCCGCCAAGGTCGACGCCGCCCTGGCCACCGCCGTCAAGGCCGGCGCCACCGTCGTCAAGCCCCCCACCGCCACCTCCTGGGGCGGCTACTCCGGCTACTTCGAGGACCCGGACGGCCACCTCTGGGAGCTGGCCCACAACCCCTTCTTCCCCTTCACCGAGGACGGCAGCCTCGACCTGCCGTAGGCCCGGGGCCGTACGGTCCGGCGGATGGCGGCGGTCCGGCTCCTCGGCAGGCCGCCGCCCACCCGCTCAGGCGAACTCGCCAGGGTACGGCTCATACTCCTGCAGAACCTCCCGCCAGGGCAGGAGCTGCCGGACCCCTTCCAGGCCGAACCTGCGGGGCCGCTCTCCGACGGCGCCCCGGCAGGCCGCCAGGAGGAAGGCCGCGAACCCCTCCTCGTGCACCGTGAATCCTCCGGACCGCCAGTTGACCACCACCGGCCAGGCATCGCTGTCGGGCCCGGTCACCAGCCAGAGGAAGCTGTTCGCACTGTCATCGGTCCCCCACTGGACGAGGTCTGTCACCGGCCGGCCCGGGTAGCGCAGTTCGTCTTCCTGCTCGGCGGCCTCGCGGTACGTGGCCGTGACGTCCACGATGCTCGGCGAGTACGGCGAGTCGGTGAGCTCCCCGAAGGGACGAGCGATCGCGAAATGGTCGCCGATGTCCCCCGCTCCGTACAGGGCGACGAACTCCACGTAGTCCCCGGGCAGCCGCACACCCAGCGCCGCCTCCGCAGCCGGCACGCCGGCCAGGTCGACCCGCCGGTCCCCCTCGTTGCCGGGGAACGGCGGCAACACAGTGAGCAACTCGGCCAGCGCCGGGGGCAACGGGGAGCCGGAGGTGACTAGCCGTTCCACGGCACGAACTCCTGGCTGGGCTCGTCCCACAGCGAGAGGTCGCTCAGCGGGCACTCGTCCAGTTCACCGGCCAGCACCGCGACCAGGAAAGCGACCATGCCCATCTCGTGGACCAGCCAGCGCTGGTCGCCGCGGCTCCACACGGCGACCGGCCAGCGGTCCGGATCGGGGCCGACAGTGATCCAGCAGAGCACGTCGGCGGCGTCGTCGTACCCCCACCCCACCAGTGCCGACTCGTCGAGACCCGCGGGCAGACCCTCCCGCTTCCGTTGCATCGCTCCACGGGCTTCGAGGGTATGGTCGGCCACGTCCGGAAGGGTCCGGCCCGGCAGGTCCGGTGCGATCGGCAGGACGACGCCGAGGTGGTCGCCGATCGACCCGGCCCCGTACAGCTCGATGAACTCCCGGTAGTCCGAGGGGAACACCGTCCCGAGGGCCGCCTCCGCCGCCTGCCAGTCCACCCGGTCGCCACCACCTGCGGGCACGGGCATCATTCCCCTCAGCCGGGCCATGGGCGTCGGTCTGCTCATGCACATCCTCACTTCTGGCCGATGGGGCGGACGCGATCGGCGCCTGCTACAGGGTGGAGAAGTCCGACCACGGCCGGGCACCGGACGCGTAGTCACAGACTTCCGAGAACGCCGTGAACAACGCTGCGGATCCATTACCGGTCCAGAAGAACCTCCATGGCACGGTCGGGGCGGGCTCAGCATGAAGATGCCCTCGCTCGCCTCGGCGTTGACGGCCACCGGTACCAGCGTCGTCCCCTCGGGGACGCCCTCGTCGAGGTGGACCTCGGTGTCCAACACGATCTGCAGGAATTCCTCGGCCCGCGCCAGCAGGGCGGAGGCCAGCCGATCCCGGCACCCGAGAACCGACATGCCCAGGTAGAAACCCTCCATCCCGTCGGTGAACCCGAGGAATTCGGCGTACCCGGGTTCCACGGGCATGCCGATCTCATCCTCGAGGACCGCGATCTCCTGCCGGGTGGCGGGTGCCCGGAGGCCGGGCCACGGGAGAGCTTCCCTCTCCTGCCCGGCCTCCCGTTCGAGGCGGGAGACGTCGACGAGCCGGACGATCCAGTCGTGCGTCATGGCCGCACAAGCTACCGCCCGGTGCCGACACCGGCCGCCGCCGTTCGGCTCCGGGTCAGCCGTGCCCCTTCTGGGACTTCGCCTTGAAGGCGGCCTTGCGGGCCTCCTTGGCGACCTGGCGGTCGAGGTGGAGTTCGCCGACGGTGTCGAGGACCTGGGCGGTGTAGGGGTGCGGTACCCGCCAGAGTTCGCCGAAGTAGCTGGCCGGGTTGTCGGTGACGGGGAGGCCTGCGACCAGGTCGCGGAGCTGGGCGGCGTCGCCGCGGGTGGTGAGCAGGACGGCGGCGAAGTGGTCGACCGTCCCCCAGAGGACGTCCGCGCGCTCGGGGGCGGGGTAGTCCTTGCCGTGGTTGCGCAGCAGTTCCCGGGCGATCCCGCCGAGTTCGGGGTCGTCGACGAACTCGGCCAGGGCGGTGTCGCCCGGCTCGCCGAGGGAGATCACCGCGGCCATGGTGTACAGCCGCCGCACCGGGCTGTACGCGTCCAGCCCGCGGGAGGCGGCGAGGAGTTCACGGGCGGCCGCCACCGGCTCGCGGCGGGCCAGCCACACCTCGATCTCCCGGTCCGGCATGACGTTGGGCGATTCGGCGAGGCCGCGCAGCAGGGCCGCGGCGTCGCCCTTGGCGAGGTCGCCGATCAGCGGCGCGTCGTACCCGTCGGCGATCAGCCACTCGCGGACGCCGTACTGGCCGAGCGGGGTGAGGCGGACGAGGCCGAAGCGGGCGGCGTCCTCGGCGGTCGCCTCCCGCTCGGGCACGGCGGCCTCGACGGGCTCCTCTTCCTCTTCCTCCTCCTCGAAGAGGTCCGGGTCGATCGGCTTGTGCTCGACGACGCCGAGTTCGGCGAGGTCGGCGAGCATCGGGTCGAGGGCGACCATGATGTCGGTGATCTCGCCGAGCATCTCCTCGTCCGGCTCCTCGCCCTCGGGCACCACGAGGAGGGCGGCGAGCACGCCGAGCGGCACGGTCTCGTCGCCGGGCTCGGCGAAGGCGGTGAGCTCGTAGAGGACCTGCATCGCCTCGTCGAGGAGTTCGGCGGCGGCCTCGCTGGCCTCCTCCACCTCGGCGAGGCCGGTCTCGGCGGCGTCCTCGTCCTCCTCCGTGTCCGGGGTCTCGCCCTCGGTGTCGAGGGAGTCGGTGTCGACGGCGAGCTCGCGGACGATGCCGGCGGCGGTGAGCCACAGGTCGAGGACGATGGCGGGGTCGCCGGCCTCGGCGTCGGCCGCCTCCTCCATGGTGACGGCGACGTGCTCCCCGGCCTGGGTGGTGCCGAGCTCGACCAGGTCGAGGTCGCAGGCGAGCGACCAGGCCCGCAGCACCTCGACCGCGGCCTCCTCGGTCACCTCGCCGTCCTCGGCGGCGAGGCCGAGCAGCCGGGCGGCCGGGGCGCGGTCCTCCTCCACCAGGTCGCCGAACTCGTCGACCACGCGGTGCGGGGCGGACCAGCGGGCCAGCTTCACCGCATGGGCGACCAGCGGGACGGCCATGGCGGCGGCGGCGAGCTCCTCCTCGGGCGGCAGCGCGATCGGCGGGACGAGCACCGCGGTGTCGTCGAGGTCCTCGTCGTCCTCGTCGCGGCCACCCGCCCCGTACAGCTCGGCCAGGTCGTAGTCGGCCGGCAGCAGGCTCTCGGCGGGTGCCGCCTGCGGCCCGGACCGGGCCGGGTGGTCAGGGGTGTTGCGGCGTCGTCCGGCCATCGTTGGCGATCTCCCGTGTGGCTGTGTTCCGGCCAGGGCCTGTCGCGTGTCGGCCCATCCACTCAGCGTATCGGTCGCCGCGCCCCGCCGCCGTGCCCCGGGGCGCGCGCCGCCCCGGGTGTGACGGAAAACCGCCGGTGGACGGGGGTTCGAGCGGGCGGAGGGCCGTGCACGACCGCGTAAACTGCTGCGGGCGCCGTGCACACCCCGCGCGGGCCCCCGGGCAACGAAGCCCCCCTTCCCTCCGCTCCCGGCTCCGGGCCGGAGGGCCAGCATGCCCACCGCTCCCCGGGCTCCGTGCCGCGGCCGCCACCCCTGGCCACGTCGGTCCCGGTGGTGCCTTGCCACAGGAGACCCCTGCCATGGCGGACCTCTCCCCCGCCGGCCCCGGCCTGCGCTCCGCGCAGTTCCCCGGGCGCCGACTGTCGGAGGCCCTGCTCCCCCCGGAACTCGCCCCCCGCGCGCAGCTCCGGCTCTCCGCGATCAGCCGCTGGAACGCGCTGCGCGGCATCCGCATCGGCCTGGTGGCCGGCGCCCTGCTGCTCCTGCTGATCGGCGCCAACCTGGCCACGCCGATCTACCCGCTGCTGCAGCAGCGGCTCGGGCTCACCCCGCTGCACACCACCGTGCTGTTCACGGTGTACGTCTTCGCGATCGTCCCGGTGCTGGCGGTGGTCGGCCACTGGTCGGACCACCTGGGCCGGCGGGCGCTGATCCTGCCGGCGGTGGCGCTCGCCGCGATCGGCGACCTGCTCTTCGCGAACGCGCAGGGGTTCGCCCTGCTGGTGGCCGGCCGGGCCGTGCAGGGTGTCGCGGTGGCCCTGGCGACCGGTGCGGCCGGCGCCGCCCTCGGCGACCTGCTGCCGGACCGCCCCTCGCTGGCCGCGAAGCTGACCCTGGCCTGTTCGGCGGGCGGCGTGGCGGCCGGCCCGGTGGTCGGCGCCGCCCTGTCGACCGGCGCGGACCCGCTGCCGGCGCCCTTCCTGCTGCACGCGCTGGCGCTGCTGGCGCTGTGCGTGCCGCTGGCCGTGGTGCACCCGCGGATGCCCGGCCGGGAGCGCCCGCCGGCCTCGCCGCCGCGCATCACCACCCCGGCCCACCTGCGCCCGCAGCGGCTGCGGCTGCCGCGCCGGGGCCGCCGCACCTTCCTGCTGGCGGCCGGCGCGGGCTTCGTCTCGTACGCGGTGTTCGGGGTGTACCTGTCGCTGGCGCCGGCCTTCGCGGCCCGGCTGCTGCACTCGGACTCGCACCTGACCGGTGCGGTGGTGGCGGCGCTGCTGCTGGGTTCCTCGGCGGCCGCGCAGCTGCTGGTGCCGCCGACCGCGGACCGGCCGGTGATCGCACTGGGTCTGACCGGCCTGGCGGCCGGGCTGGCGCTGGTGGTGGCCGCCGGGTACTCGGGCACCCCGGCGCTGCTGTTCATCGGCAGCGTGCTGGGCGGGGCCTGCCAGGGGGTGGCGTTCCGGTCGCTGTTCACCTCGGCGGTGGCCGCGATGGACCCGGAGCGCCGGGGCAGCGAGATGTCGGCGCTCTGGGTGATCGTCTACCTGGGCAGTTCGCTGCCGATCGTGCTGGTCGGCTGGCTGACCCAGCGCTACGGCCTGCTGCCCGCGGTGAGCGGGTTCGCCGCGGTGGCGGCGGCGGTCTGCATCGGGCTGGCGGGCGCGGTGCTGCTCCCGCGGGGTGCGCGCAGGCCGTAGTAGTCGTCGTCGTCGTAGTCGACGAAGGCCCGGACGCTGCCCGAGACCAGGCCGAGCACCAGGAAGACCACGACCAGCGCCTTGGCGCCGCCGGAGAGGATCAGCGGCCGGGTCGCGGAACGGGCTGCCGCCACCGGCGGCAGCCCGTCGTCGCCGAAGAGCCGCTTGGGGTAGGCGGCGGTGAGCATCAGTACGTAGGCGCTGAAGCGCATCGCGTAGCGCAGGGTGGCGGCGGTCGCGCCGAACAGCGGCTCGGGCATCCGGCCGAGGATCAGCGCGATCAGCCAGATGACGAAGGCGATGGCGTACCAGCCGCTGAGCACCAGGCTCTGCACGATCGCCGCGGGGATCATCAGGATCAGGCGGAAGAACACGGCGAGCCGGTTCAGCTCGCCGGGCCGCAGCTCCACCCGGACGGGGTACTCCTCGGGCCGCCAGGCGAACGGCGGGTAGTCGTCGACCAGCAGCATGGCGGAGGCCCGCACCCGGGTGTCCCAGCCGACGAAGCCGGAGAGGTACTCCTCGATCGGGTCGGGCAGCCGACCGATGAACAGCGCGCCGAACCAGCCGACGATGACGGCCGGGATCGCCAGCACCGACAGCACCCACACCACGATGAACTGCGGGATCAGCAGCAGCCAGCGCAGCAGAATCGTCCACCGGCGCTGCGGTGCGGCCTTGGGGATGTCCAGCTCGGGGAGGAACTCCGTCGGGCCGACGCCCTGGGGGACCTGCCAACTGCCCGTCGTCACGGTGTGCTCCCTGTACGTCGACCGGTGCGGACTGGGGCGTGTCTTACGGATCTTGCCGGGCCCGCGCCCCCCGGGCACGCACCTCGCCGCGTTGTCGTCGATCGCCGATGCTCCGCATCGGCTCCCTCCTCCGCCTTGCGATGCACGCACCCGGACGCCGCAGGCTGATCCGACAAGATCCGTAAGACACGCCCTGGATGACATTCCCGGTCGGCACGGGCGGCGACACCTGCCCGGACCCGTACGGCCCAAAGCCCGGGAGCAGGAACGCCGCCGCCCCCGGCCCTGGTGGGCGGGGGCGGCGGCGTTCACCGCACGGCGGCGCGGGACTCAGACGTTGAAGCCGAGCGCGCGGAGCTGGTCGCGGCCCTCGTCGGTGATCTTGTCCGGGCCCCACGGCGGCATCCAGACCCAGTTGATCCGCAGGTCCTTGACGAGGCCGTCGGTGGCGGTCTTCGCCTGGTCCTCGATGACGTCGGTCAGCGGGCAGGCCGCCGAGGTGAGCGTCATGTCGACGGTCGCCGTGTCGTCCTCGTCGATGTGGATGCCGTAGATCAGGCCGAGGTTGACCACGTCGATGCCGAGCTCGGGGTCGACGACGTCCATCAGGGCCTCGTGGAGGTCCTCGACGGACACCGTGCCGGCGCTGGTGAAGGCGACCGGGGTGTCGGCCTGGGGCTCGGCGGCCTGCTCGGCCGGGGTCTCGGTGTCACTCATGGGAGTCCGTCCGTTTCAGTCGTTGATGGCGGGCTGCTCGCCCAGGGCCTTGGCGGTGGCGTCCTTCCAGGCCATCCAGCTGAGCAGTGCGCACTTGACCCGGGCCGGGTACTTGGAGACGCCGGCGAACGCGACCGCGTCCTCCAGCACCTCCTCGTCGCCCTCGCCCTGGCCCTTGCTCTGCATCAGCTCCAGGAAGGCCTCCTGGACGGCCTGGGCCTCGCCGACGGTCTTGCCGACCACCAGGTCGTTCAGCACCGAGGCGCTGGCCTGGCTGATCGAGCAGCCCTGCGACTCGTAGCTGACGTCCGCCACGGTGGCGCCGTCGAGCTTCACCCGCAGGGTGATCTCGTCGCCGCAGGTCGGGTTGACGTGGTGCACCTCGGCGTCGCCCTCCCGCAGCCCCTTGCCGTGGGGGTTGCGGTAGTGGTCCAGGATGATCTCCTGGTACATCGAGTCGAGCTTCATCCCGTCACCTCAGCCGAAGAAGTTGCGGACGTGGTGCAGACCGTCGATCAGTGCGTCGACCTCGCCCGGCGTCGAGTACAGGTAGAACGACGCCCTGGTGGTCGCCGGAATTCCGTACCGCAGGCAGACCGGCCGCGCGCAGTGGTGGCCGACGCGCACCGCGATGCCCTGCTCGTCGAGCACCTGGCCCACGTCGTGCGGGTGGATGTCGCCGAGCGTGAAGGAGATCGCGGCACCGCGGTCCACGGCCGTGCGCGGGCCGATGATCCGCAGGTCGGGGACGTCCAGCAGGCGCTCGATCGCGTACTCGGTGATCGCGTGCTCGTGCGCGGCGATCTTGTCCATGCCGATGGCCGACAGGTAGTCGACGGCCGCGCCGAGGCCGACCGCCTGGGCGATCGGCGGGGTGCCGGCCTCGAACTTGTGCGGCGCCGGGGCGTAGGTGGACGAGCCCATGGTGACGGTCTCGATCATCTCGCCGCCGCCGAGGAACGGCGGGAGGTCCTCCAGCAGCTCCTGGCGGCCCCACAGCACGCCGATGCCGGTCGGGGCCAGCATCTTGTGGCCGGTGAAGGCGACGAAGTCGGCCTCCAGCGCCTGCACGTCCAGCACCATGTGCGGGGCGGCCTGCGAGGCGTCGATCACGACCAGCGCACCGACCGACTGGGCCTTGCGGACGATGGTCTCGACCGGGTTGAGCGTGCCCAGCAGGTTGGAGACCAGGGTGAAGGAGACCACCTTGGTCTGCTCGGTGATCAGCTCGTCGATGTTCGACAGGTCGAGCCGGCCCTCGTCGGTCAGCCCGAACCACTTCAGCTTCGCGCCGGTGCGCTGCGAGAGCAGCTGCCACGGGACGATGTTGGAGTGGTGCTCCATCTCGGTGATCACGATCTCGGCGTCCGCGTCGACGCGGTAGGGCTCGTCGGCCCAGCCGAGCATGTTGGCGACCAGGTTGAGCGACTCCGAGGCGTTCTTGGTGAAGATCACCTCGTCCCGGCTCGGCGCGTTGACGAAGGCCGCGACCTTGTCGCGGGCGCCCTCGTACAGCGCCGTGGCCTCCTCGGCCAGCACGTGCACACCGCGGTGCACGTTGGCGTTGTGCCGCTCGTAGTACGCGTTCAGCGCCTCCAGCACCTGGCGCGGCTTCTGCGAGGTGGCCGCGTTGTCCAGGTAGACCAGCGGCTTCTCGTCGTGCAGCAGGCGCTGCAGGACGGGGAAGTCCTTGCGGATCGCGTCGGTGTCGAGGAGCCCGGTCAGCGCCGAGCCGGTATGAGTCGTCGTCACTCGGAAGCGCCGCCCTTCACGTAGCTCTCGTAGCCCTCTTCCTCCAGCTTGTCGGCCAGCTCCGCACCGCCGGACTCGACGATGCGGCCTGCCGCGAAGACGTGGACGTGGTCGGGCTTGATGTACCGCAGGATGCGGGTGTAGTGGGTGACCAGCAGGGTGCCGACCTCGCCGGTCGAGCGGACCCGGTTGATGCCCTCGGAGACGATGCGCAGCGCGTCGACGTCGAGGCCGGAGTCGGTCTCGTCGAGGATCGCGATCTTCGGCTTGAGGAGCTCCAGCTGGAGGATCTCGTGCCGCTTCTTCTCACCGCCGGAGAAGCCCTCGTTGACGTTGCGCTCGGCGAAGGACGGGTCCATCTGGAGCGCGGCCATGGCCTCCTTGACCTCCTTCACCCAAGTGCGCAGCTTGGGGGCCTCGCCGCGGATCGCGGTGGCGGCGGTGCGCAGGAAGTTGGAGACGGAGACGCCGGGGACCTCGACCGGGTACTGCATGGCCAGGAAGACGCCCGCGCGGGCCCGCTCGTCGACGGACATCGCCAGCACGTCCTCGCCGTCCAGCAGCACCGAGCCGCCGGTCACGGTGTACTTCGGGTGCCCGGCCAGCGAGTAGGCGAGGGTGGACTTGCCGGAGCCGTTGGGGCCCATGATGGCGTGGGTCTCGCCCTGCTTCACGGTCAGGTCGACGCCGCGGAGGATCTCGCGCGGGCCGGACTCGGCCTCGACGGAGACGTGCAGGTCGCGGATTTCAAGCGTTGCCATGTGTACTCAGGACTCCTGGTTGACGGAGACGAGCACATCGTCCCCTTCGATCTTTACGGGGTAGACGGCGACCGGCTTGGTGGCGGGCAGCCCGGACGGCTTGCCGGTGCGCAGGTCGAAGCTCGATCCGTGCAGCCAGCACTCGATCATGCAGTCGTCGACCTCGCCCTCGGACAGCGAGACGTTGGCGTGCGAGCAGGTGTCGTTGATGGCGAACACGCCCTCGTCGGTGCGGACCACCGAGACCGGGACGCCGTTGAGCTCGACCCGGCGGGGGACGTCCTCGGCCAGGTCGCTCAGCGAGCACGCACGGAGGAAACTCATGCGACGGTCGCTTCCAGCTCGGCCTCGATCTTCTCCATGAGGTGCTCCTGGATCTCGGCGACGCCGATCTGCTGGACGAGTTCGGCGAAGAAGCCGCGGACCACCAGGCGGCGGGCCTCCTCGGCCGGGATGCCGCGGGCCTGCAGGTAGAACAGCTGCTCGTCGTCGAAGCGGCCGGTCGCGGAGGCGTGGCCGGCGCCGACGATCTCGCCGGTCTCGATCTCCAGGTTCGGGATCGAGTCGACCCGGGCGCCGTCGGTGAGCACCAGGTTGCGGTTGTGCTCGTAGGTGTCGGTGCCGACGGCGGCGGCGCGGATCAGCACGTCGCCGACCCAGACCGCGTGCGCGTCCTGGCCCTGCAGGGCGCCCTTGTACACCACGTTGGAGCGGCAGTGCGGGGTGTCGTGGTCGATGACCAGACGGTGCTCCAGGTGCTGGCCGGCGTCGGCGAAGTACAGGCCGAACAGCTCGGCCTCGCCGCCGGGGGCCGCGTAGGTCACCCGGGGGTGGAGGCGGACCAGGTCGCCGCCGAAGGTGACCGCGACGGACTTGAAGGTGGCGTCGCGGCCGACCAGGGCGGTGTGCTGGGCGGCGTGCACCGCGTCGCGCTCCCAGTCCTGGACGGAGACGAAGGTCAGCTTCGCGCCCTCGCCGACGAGCAGCTCGACGTTGGCGGCGCGGGTGCCGGTGCCGGTGTGGTTGATCACCACGACGGCCTCGGCGAACGGCTTGACGTCGACCACCACGTGGGCGAAGCGGACGCCGCCCTCGCCGTGCACGTCGATCTTCACCGGCTCGGTGAGCACCGCCTCCTTGGGGACGGTCACCACCAGGGCCTGCTCGAAGGCGCTGAACGCCTGCGCGGCGACCCGGTCGACCGGCTTGCCGGCGGTGCCCAGGCGGGCGTCGTCGCGGCCGACCGTCTCGGCGGTGACGCCGTCCGGCAGGACCAGCTCCAGCTTGTCCTGGCCGGTGGCGCCCTCGGCGGCGGTGCCGTCGTGCAGGCCGTTCAGGCGGTGCAGCGGGGTGAACCGCCAGTCCTCCTCGCGGCCGTGCGGCACGGGGAAGTCGTTCACGTCGTAGGACGGCTCGACCGAGACGCGGGCGTCGATCGGCTGCTGCACGGCGGTGCTGCGGCCGGTGCCGGGGCCGGCCAGCTGCGCGCCGGCGCCGGCGGTGCCGACCTCGATCGAACCGGCGGTGGTGGCACCGCTAGGGGTGTTGACGTCAGCCATGGCTGTCGTAGTGCTCTCTTCCTGGGAAACGGGACGGACGGGGGCGGCGGGGCGGCGTCAGCCCACCGCACCTTCCATCTGCAGCTCGATCAGCCGGTTGAGCTCCAGCGCGTACTCCATCGGCAGCTCGCGCGCGATCGGCTCGACGAAGCCGCGGACGATCATCGCCATCGCCTCGGTCTCGCCCAGGCCGCGGCTCATCAGGTAGAAGAGCTGGTCCTCGCTGACCTTGGAGACCGTCGCCTCGTGGCCCATGGAGACGTCGTCCTCGCGGACGTCGACGTAGGGGTAGGTGTCGGAGCGGGAGATGGTGTCGACCAGCAGCGCGTCGCAGAGCACGTTGGACTTGGCGCCGTGCGAGCCCTCGCCGATCTCGATCAGGCCGCGGTACGAGGTGCGGCCGCCGCCGCGGGCCACCGACTTGGAGACGATGGACGACGAGGTGTTCGGCGCCATGTGCACCATCTTGGCGCCGGCGTCCTGGTGCTGGCCCTCGCCGGCGAAGGCGATGGACAGGGTCTCGCCCTTGGCGTGCTCGCCCATCAGGTAGACGGCCGGGTACTTCATGGTGACCTTGGAGCCGATGTTGCCGTCGACCCACTCCATGGTCGCGCCCTCGTACGCCACGGCGCGCTTGGTGACCAGGTTGTAGACGTTGTTCGACCAGTTCTGGATGGTCGTGTAGCGGCAGCGGCCGCCCTTCTTGACGATGATCTCGACGACCGCGGAGTGCAGCGAGTCCGAGGAGTAGATCGGCGCGGTGCAGCCCTCGACGTAGTGGACGTAGGCGTCCTCGTCGACGATGATCAGCGTCCGCTCGAACTGGCCCATGTTCTCGGTGTTGATCCGGAAGTAGGCCTGCAGCGGGATGTCGACGTGCACGCCCTTCGGCACGTAGATGAACGAGCCGCCGGACCACACCGCGGTGTTCAGCGCGGCGAACTTGTTGTCACCCGCGGGGATGACGGTGCCGAAGTACTCCTTGAAGAGCTCCGGGTGCTCCCTCAGGGCGGTGTCGGTGTCCAGGAAGATGACGCCCTGCTGCTCCAGGTCCTCGCGGATCTGGTGGTAGACGACCTCGGACTCGTACTGGGCGGCGACACCGGCGACCAGGCGCTGCTTCTCCGCCTCCGGGATGCCCAGCTTGTCGTACGTCGCCTTGATGTCGGCGGGCAGGTCCTCCCAGGACTCGGCCTGCTTCTCGGTGGAGCGCACGAAGTACTTGATGTTGTCGAAGTCGATGCCCGACAGGTCGGAGCCCCAGGTCGGCATGGGCTTCTTGCCGAAGAGCTTCAGGCCCTTGAGACGCAGGTTGAGCATCCACTCGGACTCGTTCTTCTTCGCCGAGATGTCGCGCACGACCTCCTCGCTGAGACCGCGCTTGGCGACCGCGCCGGCCTCGTCGGAGTCGGCCCAGCCGTACTCGTAGGTGCCCAGGCCCTCGAGCTCGGGGTGTGCGATGTCAGTCATGCGAATTTCCTCCGCGCGGACGAGCCGTTTCATTGGGGGACGTACCGGCAGTCGGCACGGCACCGGGCGCCCGCTCGGCGGACGACGGTGCGGCACCGGATGCCGGCACATAGGTGGTGCAGACCCCGTCGCCGTGGGCGATCGTGGCCAGCCGTTGCACATGGGTGCCCAGGAGCTGCGAGAAGACCTCGGTCTCGGCCTCGCAGAGCTGCGGGAACTGCTCGGCGATGTGCGCGACCGGGCAGTGGTGCTGGCAGAGCTGGGCGCCCGCCGGGGCTTTCGCCGCCGCGGCGGAGGGCACGCGCCGCACCGTCGCAGCGTACCCGTCGGCGCTCAGCGCCTCGGCCAGCGCCTCGGCACGGTGGCCGGCCGCGGCCTGTTCCAGGCTGCTCAGGTACTTCTGGCCCTGCTTGGCGAAGCGGGCCCGGGCGAAGGCGGCGACCGCCTCCTCGCCCGCCTTGCCGCCGCCCACCGACTCCGAGATCCAGCGCAGGGCGTCGGCGGCGATCTGGTCGTACGCCTGGTAGAAGGCGTCCCGGCCGGATTCGGTGAGGGCGAACACCTTCGCCGGACGGCCGCGGCCGCGGCTGCCGTACACGCGCTGCTCACGGGACTCGACCAGGCCGGAGGCGGCCAGCGAGTCGAGGTGGCGGCGGACCGCCGCAGCGGTCAGGCCGAGGCGGCTGGCCAGGTCGGCGGCCGAGGACGGACCGTGGTCGAGGATCGAGCGGGCGACCCGGTCCCGGGTCGCCCGATGGCCCTCCAGCAGGACCTCCGCCGCCGTCGCGGGCACGGCGCAGCCGGGGGCCGTCTCGGCCGCCCCGTCCTGTGCTGAGCGCTCGCGCATGTTTTTCACAACACCATTGTTGCGTAATTCGTTCCGGCGGAACAAGCCGTGATCCACGCCTCAGCGGTGTCCTCAATCACGCAGGTAAGGCTTACCTGACCTGCGCCGACGGGGTCGACGGCCCGGTGTCCGGGGCCCGGTGGGCCGCCTCTTACACTCGCCGGTATGCGACTCGAACCCGCCGTAGAGGTGGCCGGGCTGGTCAAACGGTACGGCGAGAAGACGGCCGTCGACGGCCTCGACCTCACCATCGCCCGCGGCACCGTCACCGCCGTGCTCGGCCCGAACGGCGCCGGCAAGACCACCACGATCGAGACCTGCGAGGGCTACCGCCGCGCCGACGCCGGCACCGTCCGGGTGCTCGGCCTCGACCCGGTCGCCGACGCCGCGGCACTGCGCCCGCAGATCGGCGTCATGCTCCAGGCCGGCGGCGTCTACCCGGGCGCCCGCGCCGTCGAGATGCTGCAGCACACCGCGAAGCTGTACGCCGACCCGCTGGACGTCCCCGACCTGGTCGAGCGCCTCGGCCTCGGCTCCTGCGGGCGCACCGCCTACCGCCGGCTCTCCGGCGGCCAGCAGCAGCGGCTCGCCCTCGCCATGGCCGTGGTCGGCCGCCCCGAGCTGGTCTTCCTGGACGAGCCCACCGCCGGCCTGGACCCGCAGGCCCGCCGCGCCACCTGGGAGCTGGTCCGCGAGCTGCGCCGCGACGGCGTGACCGTGGTCGCCACCACCCACCACATGGACGAGGCCGAGGAGCTCGCCGACGAGGTCGCCATCGTCGACCACGGCAGGGTCGTCGCCACCGGCACACCCGAGGAGCTGTGCCGCGCCGAGGCCGGGGTGCGCTTCGGCGCGCCCGGCGGGCTCGACCTGGCCGGCCTGCGGGCCGTGCTGCCGGCCGGCGCGGTCGCCGTCGAGCACGCCCCCGGCGCGTACCGGGTGGACGCCCCGGTCGACCCGCAGCTGCTCGCCGCCGTCACCGCCTGGTGCGCGGAGGCCGGCGTGATGCCGGAGGGGCTGGCCGTCGGGCGGCGCAGCCTGGAGGACGTCTTCCTGGAGCTGACCGGACGGGAGCTGCGCTCGTGACCGACTACTCGCCGCGGCCGGGCGCCGCCCCGGTCGGCCGGATGCTGCTGGCGCAGACCGCGCTGGAGACCCGGATGCTGCTGCGCAACGGCGAGCAGCTGCTGCTGACCGTGATCATCCCGACCGTGCTGCTGGTGCTGTTCAGCGCCGTGGACATCGTCGCCGCGGACGGCCCCGGCAAGCGGGTCGACTTCCTGGCGCCCGGGCTGCTGGCGCTGGCCGTGATGTCCACCGCCTTCACCGGGCAGGCCATCGCCACCGGGTTCGAACGCCGCTACGGCGTGCTGAAGCGGCTCGGCGCCACCCCGCTGCCGCGCTGGGCGCTACTCACCGCGAAGACCGGCTGCGTGCTGGTCACCGAGGTGCTGCAGGTGGCGCTGCTGACGGTGATCGCGCTGGCGCTCGGCTGGTCGCCGCAGGGCAGCCCGCTGACCGTGGCGGGGCTGCTGGTGCTCGGCACCGCGGCCTTCTCGGGCCTCGGCCTGCTGATGGCGGGCACGCTGAAGGCTGAGGCCACCCTGGCCGCGGCGAACCTGGTGTTCGTCCTGCTGCTGCTGGTCGGCGGTGTGGTCGTGCCGCTGTCGCGCTTCCCGGAGGCCGTCCGGCCGGTGCTGGAGCTGCTGCCGATCAGCGCCCTGTCGGACGGGCTGCGCTCGGTGCTGCAGTACGGCGCCGGGGTGCCCTGGTCGGACCTCGGTGTGCTGGCCGTCTGGTCGGTGCTGGGGCTGGCCGCGGCGGCGCGGTTCTTCCGCTGGGAGTGACCCCCGGCGCGCCGGTGCCCCCGTACCTTCCGGGTACGGGGGCACCGGTGCGTCCGGGGCCGGTCGGGCGCGGCGGCGTCGCACGGCGAGGACGATGCCGCCGCCCTCGGCGGTCTGCGTCTTGTCGTCCAGGACGTACTTCCCCGCGGGCACGTGCAGGTGGACCTCCTTGGCGCCTCGGAGCTGGGCCGCCGTCAGGACGAAGGCGTTGAGGCCGGAGTCGGTGCCGGTGAGGGTCAGCGCGTTGCCGCCGGGCAGGGCGGCGACCTGGGCGCCCGTCAGTTCGTTGCCGATCGAGAAGCCGCCCCGGAAGTCGGCGTCGCCCTCGGCGGACCCGCCGTAGAGGATGGCCGTGCCGAGGCTCCGGCCCCGGTTCCCGATCCGGCCGGCGCCCCGTCAGCCGCGCGGCACCGGGTGGCCGAAGGAATGCGCACCGACCGCCTTGCCGACCGCGGCGGCGGCCGGCGACGAGCTGTCGATCCGCCAGTCGGTCCGGTACTTGCTGCCCGGCCAGGTCTTCTGCAGGTCGAACCAGACCAGCCCGATCAACCCCTGGGTGCCGGCCGCGCCGCGGAAGAGGTCGTCGACCTGCTGCACCTTCTGCGGCCCCTCGGCCACCCCGGTTTCCGAGATCAGCAGCGGCTTCTCGGTGAACCCGCGGACGTTCTTCACCATCGGCGCGAACAGGCCGCTGTAGGCGCTGCCGTCCTCCGGGCCGTAGTAGCCGACCACGCCGACCCAGTCCACGTAGTCGTCGCCCGGGTAGTACGGGCGCGGGGCGACCGAGGAGTGCTGGTCGGACACGTGCGGCGCCCACACCCAGAGCACGTTGGTGACGCCCCGGGCCTTGAAGAGGTCGTGGACGTGCTTCCAGGCCGCGACGAAGTCGGCCGGGGTGGCCCGCTCCGCGCCCCAGGAGTTCCAGCCGCTGTTCATTTCGGGCGCGAGGGCCAGCGCGAGCGGGCCGCCGTACTGCGCAACCTTGCCGGCGAAGTCCGACAGGTACTCGTCCTGACTGCCGTCGGCGATCTCGGTGAGCCTGGTGTCGCCCGGCACCCAGGACACCAGTGGGAGCTGCCCGTTCGCCCACAGCGCGGCGTTGCCCGCCGGGTCGAAGGCGGCGCCCCAGAGCAGGTAGTACTCCCGCAGGTCGGGCGCCTTCCCCGCCTTCGCCGCGAAGGCCTTGACCGGAGCCAGGTCGCCGGGCCCGCCCTCGGAGGCCACGCCGAGCATCCGCCCCTGCGGGGAGCGCAGCGCGGACACGTCGTACAGCTCGCCGGCGGCCGCGGGTGCCGCGGACTCCCCGCCGTCCCCGCCGTCCCCTGCGTCGTCGCCGTGGCCGCCCTTCGGCTTCGCCCCGGCGGGCACCGCGTCCGGCACCAGCCGCTCACTGGAGCAACCGGTCGCCACCAGCAGCAGCGGCAACAGCAGTGCGGCGAGCACGCGGGCCGGGGCGGCGGCGCGGCCGCGTGCCGGGATTCGTCTCATCACGGGCCGTCCGCTCCTGTACCGAGGGGGTTCTGGACGAGGGCCGGCCGGGCGGATCGGTCGGCGTGTCCGGGCATCCTACGAGGTGGTCACGGGCCGGCCCAAAGCCGCCTGGCCCACGTCTCGATACGGTCACAAGCTCACCGCATATCTCCCCGTATCGGACATTGACTCCGATTCAGGTCTACCGGGTGCACTACGGTCTGGCACGCGGCGGTTCTGCCCGCACGCGCCGACCTGGAGGGCCCGGAGCTCGATGCCCATCTCCCAACTGCAGACCGACGACCGACCGGTCATACCCGCCGGAGCCGAGCCGGCACCGGTCTTCGTCGACCAGTCCGGAACCCGCGGGCGCCGGCTGCGCCACCTGGGCTGGCTGGTCGGCGGCGGCGGCCTGCTCTTCGCCGTCGGCATGGTCGTCAGCCTCTTCGGCGCCGTCGCCCAGGCCCCTCCGCTGGAGCTCCCGGCCTCCCTCGGCTCGCCCGCCGCCGAGGCCTCGCCGAGCCCCTCGCCGTCGCCCTCCGCCTCCCCGTCGGCGTCCGCCGGGCCGAGCGCGTCCCACCACTCGGGCAGCGCGTCCGCCAAGCCGAGCGGGTCCGCCGCGAAGTCCGGCACCGCCCGCCCGTCCGGCAGCACCAAGGCGACCACGACCCGGACCGGTACGACGAAGACGACGACCACTCCCAAACCCGGCACCGCCACCGCCGGCACGACCACCACCACCGTGCGCCGCTGAGCCGTCCCCGCCGTCCGTCACCTGTACCGGTCACCAGGAAAGCCAATGTCCCGCAGTCAGCACCGTCGGCAGTCGGTCCTCCGACCCCGCCGGGTCGCCGCCCCACCGCTGAGATTCTTCCTGCCGGTGACCCTCCTGGTCTGCCTGCTGGGCCTGATGGTGCTCCGCGGCATGGCCACCAACGAGGTGTTCCACGACGAGCGCAAGACCGAGTCGACGGACATCGACACCGTCCCGGAGAACCTGCTCACCGGCGGCCCGGTCGTCGACGCCCGCGGCGACAAGAACGACGAGCCGGTCAGCTACCGGATCCCCGACCGCACCATCGTGCTGAGCTTCGACGACGGCCCGGACCCCACCTGGACCCCGAAGCTCCTCGACGTCCTCAAGGACCGCGGGGTGCACGCCAGCTTCTTCGTCACCGGCTCGATGACCGCCCAGCACCCCGACATCGTCCGGCGCATGGTCGACGAGGGCCACGAGATCGGCCTGCACACCTTCACCCACCCCGACCTCACCCTGCAGTCCAAGGCCCGGCTGACCTTCGAACTGAGCCAGACCCAGCTCGCGCTGGCCGGCGTCGCCGGCGTCCACAGCTCGCTCTTCCGGCCGCCGTACTCCTCCACCTCCGCCGCCCTGGACGACTGGACCTGGCCGGTGATCAAGGAGGTCGGCGCCCGCGGCTACCTCACCACCTTCATCGACACCGACACCGAGGACTGGCAGCGCCCCGGCGTGGACGCCATCGTCGAGGCCGCCACCCCGAAGAAGGACGGCGAGGGTGCGATGGTGCTGATGCACGACGCCGGTGGCGACCGCTCGCAGACCGTCGCGGCCGTCGGCAAGCTCATCGACACCCTGGAGAAGCGCAACTACCGCTTCGCCACCACCGCCGAGGCGCTCGGCAGTTCGGACACCATGGTCAAGGTGCACGGCTACCAGCTGTGGGCCGGCAAGGCCTACATCTGGGCCACCCAGTTCTCGGTGAACCTGCTGCCCTTCCTGATCTCGCTGCTCGCCGTCGTCGGCGGCCTGGTCTTCGGCCGGTTCGCCCTGATGCTGGTGCTCGCCACCCTGCACGTCCGACGCACCCGCAAGGCCGACTTCAGCTGGGGAGCACCGGTCACCGAGCCGGTCACCGTGCTGGTGCCCGCCTACAACGAGCAGGAGTGCATCGCCAACACCCTGAACTCGCTGATGGCCGGCGATCACCCGATCGAAGTGATCGTCATCGACGACGGCTCCAGCGACGACACCTCGAAGATCGTCCGCGAGCTCGACCTGCCCGGCGTCCGCCTGATCACCAAGCCCAACGGCGGCAAGCCGCAGGCCCTCAACACCGGCATCGCCAACGCCTCGCACGAGATCGTCGTGATGATGGACGGCGACACCGTCTTCGAGCCCTCCACCGTCCACGAGCTCGTCCAGCCCTTCGGCGATCCCACCATCGGCGCGGTGGCGGGCAACGCCAAGGTCGGCAACCGCAACAGCCTGATCGGTGCCTGGCAGCACATCGAGTACGTGATGGGCTTCAACCTGGACCGCCGGATGTACGACGTCCTCAACATCATGCCGACCATCCCCGGCGCGGTCGGCGCCTTCCGCCGCTCCGCCCTGGAGCGCGTCGGCGGCATGAGCGAGGACACCCTCGCCGAGGACACCGACGTCACCATGGCGCTGCTCCGCGACGGCTGGCGGATCGTCTACGCCGAGAAGGCCCGCGCCTGGACGGAGGCCCCGGCGAGCATGGGTCAGCTGTGGTCCCAGCGCTACCGCTGGAGCTACGGCACCATGCAGGCGATGTGGAAGCACCGGCACGCCCTCGTCGAGCGCGGCCCCGGCGGCCGCTTCGGCCGGATCGGTCTGCCGCTGGTCGTCCTCTTCGGCGTCCTGGCACCGCTGCTCGCCCCGGTGATCGACCTCTTCCTGCTCTACGGCGTCCTGTTCGTCGACGCCCCCAGGACGCTCACCGCGTGGGCCGGTGTCCTCGCCGTCCAGGGCCTGCTCGCCTACTACGCCTTCCGTCTGGACCGCGAGAAGCCCTCCCATCTGATCACCCTGCCGGTCCAGCAACTCGTCTACCGGCAGCTCATGTACCTCGTGCTGCTGCAGTCCTCGATCACCGCACTCACCGGCGGACGGCTGCGCTGGCAGAAGCTGCGGCGCACCGGCGAGGTCTCCGCTCCGATCGTGGAGGTCTGACCGTGCCCGAACCCACCGAGCCCGCCGACAGCTTCTTCGTCCCGCGCAAGCGTCCCCGGCCCGCCGAGGACGCCGACCCGTCGAACGGCCCGGGCCGACTGCAGCCGCCGCACGCGAACGGCCGGCCCCGGCAGGCACCGGGCGGTCCGAACCGTGCCCCGGGAGCGGACGCCGGAAGCCGGCCGCGTCCTCCGCAGCGACCCGGCACCGCCGACGTCCCGCGCGGCCCCGAGGGCCGCGCACCGCACCCGCAGACCCCGCCGCACCGCGCGCCCGAGCGCCCCGGTGGGCCCGATCGCAGCGCTCGCAACGGCTTCTCCCCCGACGAGACCATGGCCCTGCGCGTCCCGCCGCCGCCCGGCTCCCACGCCGGCGCGACGTCGCAGCGACGCACCCCGGACGCCGCGAACCTGCCCGGCCCCCGGCGTGCCCCGGAACGCACCGAGGCGCGGTCGGCGCCGGCGCCGACCGCACAGCGCACCACCGAACGGCCCTCCTTCGAGAAGCCCGCCGCACCGGAGCCCGACTGGACCTCCGCCACGGGCCGCAGCACCGTGCCCCGGCACGAGGAGACCCTCAAGCTGCGCGTCCCGGACGAGCTGGCGGCACTCGCCAAGGCCTTCGACGCCCAGTACGCCCGCCCGCCGGGCGAGCCCGACGAGGAGGCCGCGCACGAGGCCGAGGAGGCCGAGGAGGCCAAGCCCGCCCGCCGCGGCGGCGGCCGCGACCGCTACCTCGACCTGCTGCGCGCCCTGGCGATCGTCCGCGTCGTCCTCTACCACCTGTTCGGCTGGGCCTGGATGCCGCTGCTCTTCCCGTCGATGGGCGTGATGTTCGCGCTGGCGGGATCCCTGATGGCGCGGTCGCTGAGCCGCCCCGCCCTGGGTGTCATCCGCGGCCGTCTGCGCCGCCTGCTGCCGCCGATGTGGCTGTTCGGCGCGATCGCCATCACCGGCATGGTCCTGGACGGGTGGCGCCCCACGCCGAACCACGAGACGACCTGGTGGGCGGAGCTCGCCTTCTGGATCGTGCCGTTCAGCGACCCGCCGTTCGCGCACACGCTGCACGGGTTCCACGGCGTCCTGGAGACGAGCTGGGGTTCGCCCGCGGTCGAACCGCTCTGGTACCTGCGCGCCTACCTCTGGTTCGTGCTGATCTCCCCGCTGCTGCGGAAGGCGATCCACCGGTTCGGCTGGCCGGCCGTGCTCGTGCCGGTCGCCGTGTCGATCACCTTCGCCCTCACCGGCTTCGACGAGGGCGGCCGCTTCTGGGACGTCCTCGTCGACATCACCACCTACGGCTCCTGCTGGATGCTCGGCATGGCCCGCCAGGAGGGCCTGATGGCCCGCATCCCGCAGTACGTCATCCCCTCGATCGCGCCGCTGGTGATGGTCGCGGGCATGTGGTACTTCCTCTCGCTGCCCGAGGAGGATCCCGGCGTCCCGCTCGAACTCGACGGTGTGCCGACCGCGCAGGCCGTCTGGTCCTTCGGCTGCGTCCTGCTCCTGCTGTACCTGAGCCCCTCCTGGGAGCAGTGGCCGCCGCGGCTGGAACGCTTCAACGGCATCATCAGCCTGCTCAACTCCCGCGCGGTGACCATCTACCTCTGGCACAACATCACCCTGACCTTCGCCGTCGGAATGATCCAGAAGCTGTGGACGGTGGACCTGGTGGTGGACAACACACCGTGGCTGATCGACAGCGACTGGTTCGCCCTCACCGTGACCGTCCTGCTGATCACGCTCTGCGTGGCCTCCTTCGGCTGGGTCGAGGACCTCGCCGCCAAGCGCCCGCTCCGGCTCTTCCCGTACCCGCGGCGCCGCCCCGGCGGAAAGCGGCGGGCGGCGGTCTGACGGCGGCGGGCCGTCACCCGGCTCCGTCCCGGTGACGGCCCGCGGTCGGTGATCGGATAAGGGCAATCTAGGATGAAGCGGTGTTCACCCCCACCGCCCTCCTCGCCGACCGCTGGCACCCGTCGGCCGCGACCGTCCGCCGTGCGGCGCTGTCCGCGCTGGTGATGAGCGTGGTCATCGTGGTCACTGGCGGCGCCGTCCGCCTCACCGCCTCCGGCCTCGGCTGCACGACCTGGCCCCGCTGCACCGGCGAGAGCCTGACGCCGACGCCCGAAATGGGCGTGCACGGCGTCATCGAGTTCACCAACCGGATGCTCACCTACGTGCTGTGCGCGGCGATCGCCTGGGCCACCCTGGCCGCCCGCTGCGCCAAGCCGTGGCGGCGCTCGCTCACCCGGCTCGGCTGGGCCCAGTTCTGGCTGGTGATGAGCAACGCCGTGATCGGCGGCATCACCGTGCTCACCGGGCTCAACCCGTACGTGGTGGCGGTGCACATGGTCGCCGCGATGGGCCTGGTCTGGGTCGCGGTGCTGCAGTGGGAGCGCACCGGGGAGGGCGACGGCGCACCCGAGCTCCTCGTCCCGCGGCCGCTGCACCAGCTCTCGTACCTGCTGGTGGCGGTGGTCGGCCTGCTGGTCGCCGCCGGCACCCTGGTCACCGGCGCGGGCCACCACCCGGGCTCCTCCAGCGACGTCTGGCGCATCCCGGTCGACTACGACCGCCTCGCCCAGGCCCACGCCGACCTGGCCTTCCTCTCGGTCGGCCTGGCGCTCGCGGCGGTGTTCGTCCTCGCCGCGGTGAAGGCCCCGAAGGCGGCCCGCGCCCGGGTCCGGGACCTGCTGGTCCTGCTGCTGCTGCAGGGCGTCCTCGGCTTCGTCCAGTACTTCACCGACGCCCCCGAGCTCATGGTCGGCCTGCACATGTTCGGCGCCGCCCTCACCTGGGCCGCCGCCGTCCGCATCCCGCTGGCGCTCCGCACCCGCCCCGCCCTCGACCCGGCCCCCGTCCCCGCCCAACTCGTCCAGGCCACCTGAGGCCGGGCCCCCGGGGCGAGCACGGAACAGGGGCGCGGGGAACTGCGCGAATCGGAAGGGCAGCTTGCCGCCCCTTCCGATTCGCGCAGTTCCCCGCGCCCCTGCGTGGTTCGCCTCAGATCTGGATGCCCGCCATGCGCTTCCACTCGTAGGCGCCGGTCTTCACCTTGAGGCCGAGCTCGCCCTCGAAGGTGTCGTGCAGGGTGACGCCGGCCAGCTGGGCGGCGCGCTGCCCGATGGCGTAGGTCGGGGCGACCTGGTCGCCCCACGCACCGTCCGCCCCGACGAGGACGATCCGGGTGGCGGTGTGGCCGACGTACTCGACGACGCCGTCCGCGCTGCCGCCGTGCTGCGCGGCGAAGGCGGTGATGTGCTTGGCGATGCGCTTGGCGCGGCGCTCGGCGCGGGCGTCCTGCGCGGCGGGGGTGGCGGTCTCTGCGCTGGTCATGCCCGCATGCTACCGAGCGGTAGACATGCTGGCGATGTCAGCAAGGTGTGCAGCGGGCCACACCGCCGCGCCCTAGGGTGTGGGGATGACCTTCGATGGCTGGCCCGCCGAGGCGCTCGAGTTCTACGAGCAGCTGGAGGCGGACAACTCCAAGAGCTTCTGGACGGCCCACAAGGACCGGTACGAGCGGACCGTGCGTGCACCCATGGCCGACCTGCTGGACGCCCTGGAGGACGAGTTCGGCCCCGGCAAGATCTTCCGGCCCAACCGGGACGTCCGGTTCAGCGCCGACAAGTCGCCGTACAAGACGCACATCGGCGGGTTCCTGGAGGCCGGCGGCTACGTCCAGCTCTCCGCGGACGGTCTGGCCTGCGGCAACGGCATGTACCGGCTCGCCCCCGACCAGCTGGCCCGCTACCGGGAGGCGGTCGCGGAGGACGTCACCGGCGCCGAGCTGGAGCGGGTGATCGCCGCCGTCGAGAAGGCCGGGCCGTCGGTGGTCGGCCGCGACCCGCTGAAGTCCGCGCCGCGCGGCTACCCGAAGGACCACCCGCGGATCGGGCTGCTGCGCAACAAGGGCCTGATCGCCTGGCAGGAGTGGGAGCCGGAGCCCTGGCTGGGCACCGCGGAGGCGTACGACCGGATCGCCGGCTTCCTGCGGGCGTCCCGGCCGCTCAAGGACTGGCTGGACGGCCACGTCGGCCCCAGCGAGCTGCCGCCGCGCTGACGTCCGCCCGACATCCGCGCACCCTTACGACACTCCTGTCCGCACTCTGGCCGCCCCGCGCCGCCTCTGGTAGGACTGCCGCATGCAGCCCGTTCGAGGTGACGCGCCCTCCCCCCGTACCCCTGCCCGCGGCCGCTACGACGTGGTCGTGGTCGGCGGCGGCCACAACGGCCTGGTCGCCGCCGCCTACCTGGCGCGTGCCGGGCGGAGCGTGCTCGTCCTGGAGCGGCTGGACAGAACGGGCGGCGCGGCGGTCTCCACCGAGGCGTTCCCGGGGATGGCGGCCCGGCTGTCCCGGTACTCGTACCTGGTGAGCCTGCTGCCGCAGAAGATCGTCGACGAGCTGGGGCTGCGGTTCGAGGTGCGCCGGCGGCGGATCTCCTCGTACACGCCGGCCGTCCGGGACGGGAAGCCGACCGGCCTGCTGGTCGACCAGGCGGACGGGGCCCGCACCGCCGCCTCCTTCCGCGGCCTCACCGGCTCCGACCGGGACTTCACGGCCTGGCAGGAGTTCTACGCGAGGACCGGCCGGGTCGCCGAGCGGGTCTTCCCCTCGCTGACCGAACCCCTGCCCACCCGGGACGAGCTGCGCCGGCGGATCGACGACCCGGCGGCCTGGGAGGCGCTGTTCGAGCGGCCGATCGGCGAGGCCGTGGAGGCCTCGCTCACCGACGACCTGGTGCGCGGCGTGGTGCTGACGGACGCCCTGATCGGCACCTTCACGCACGCCCACGACCCCTCGCTGCGGCAGAACCGCTGCTTCCTCTACCACGTGATCGGCGGGGGCACCGGCGACTGGAACGTGCCGGTGGGCGGCATGGGCGCCCTCACCGACGCCCTCGCCGACGCTGCGCGGACCGCCGGCGCGGAGATCCTCACCGGCTGCGAGGCGACGGCGGTCGACCCGGGCAGCCCGGGCGGAGCCGCCGAGGTCTCCTACCGCGACGCGGCGGGCGAGCACCGGGTGGGTGCCGGGACGGTGCTGTGCAACGCAGCCCCGCACACCCTCGCCGCCCTGCTCGGCGAGGCACCGCCGGAGCCCGCCCCGGTCGGCTCCCAGCTGAAGGTGAACATGCTGCTGCGGCGGCTGCCCCGGCTCCGGGACACCTCGGTGGACCCGCGCGACGCCTTCGCCGGCACGCTGCACCTCGCCGAGTCCTACACCGAGCTGGAGACCGCCCACCGGCAGGCCGCCGACGGCAGGCTGCCCTCCCCGGCGCCGTCGGAGATCTACTGCCACTCGCTGACCGATCCGTCGATCCTCGGACCCGACCTGGCCGCACAGGGCTTCCACACGCTGACCCTGTTCGGCGTGCACCAGCCCGCCCGGCTCTTCGCCGGCGATCCGGAGGGCGCCCGGGCGGCCGCCCTGGAGGCGGTGCTGCGCCCGCTGCAGGACGCCCTCGACGAGCCGCTGGAGGACTGCCTGGCCGTGGACGCCGACGGCCGCCCCTGCATCGAGGCCAAGAGCCCGCTCGACCTGGAGGCCGACCTCGGCCTGCCCGGCGGCAACATCTTCCACCGGGACCTCGCCTTCCCGTACGGCGACGACCCCGCGGACCGCTGGGGCGTGGCCACCGGCCGGCCGAACGTCCTGCTCTGCGGCGCCGGCGCCGTCCGCGGCGGCGGCGTCAGCGGCATCCCCGGCCACAACGCCGCCATGGCCGTCCTCGGCCGGTAGGCCGTACCCCGCACCGGTCGTCCGCAGGACGGAACCTTTCGTACGGAGAGGTCCTCTGACTGGCTATCATCCCCGTCGCAGGTCAGGCCTGCCCGCACGGCCGTACACGTCCCGGCCGCCGCGGTCGACAGCGCCGCGCAGCCGCGGCAGAGGGGGTACGGACACCTTGAGACCCACGCGCAGGGCGGTCGCCGCCGTCGTCGGCTCGATGGCGGTGACGGGCCTGCTGCCCTTCCCGTCGGCCCATGCCGACGAGACCCGTGTCTCCATGCACCAGGACTGCTACGACTACTCGTCGGAGACCTGGTGGCAGTGGAACGAGTCCCCGGTCACCCTCCGGGCCGGTGAGGACCGGACCTCCGTCATCGCCGGCGACCACCGGATGCCGGTGTGCCGCATCACGATCCACGGCCCCGGTGCCGGTACTCCGGGGTGAAGCTCAAGCTGACGCTCTCGGCCCCGTCGGTGGCGGCGTCCGGTTTCGCACCGGCGGAGCTGGCCCGGTTGCTGGCCGTGCGGACGACGACCGCGCACTCGGGCGACCAGACCTGGACGGCCCGCCGCTGGATCGTCAACGGCGACGGCTCGCTCACGCTCGACATCCCGCCCTTCGACCTTCCGGTTCAGGAAGTCGGGGGCATACCGGTGTCGGGCCTCGCGCTGGACATCGAGATGTCCGCAGCCTCCATGAAGCGCACCTTCGCCCTGGCGGGCAAGGTCGAGCTGGTCGACGCCTCCCGCGGCGCCGCGACCGAGGCCAACGTCGGGATCAACGTGGTCGGCAACGGCGGGACGGTCCGGCTCGGCACCCCCAGCACCTTCGTGCCCACCGCGCCCGTGCGGCTGCTGGACACGCGGTCGGGGACGGGTGCGCCCAAGGGCCCGGTCGGCCCCGGGGGCACGGTGAACCTGAAGGTCGCCGGCCGGGGCGGCGTCCCGGAGAGCGGCGTCACCGCCGTGGTCCTCAACGTCACGGCCACCAACCCCACCGCAGCGGGCTTCCTCACCGCCCACCCGCACGGCACCGCCCGCCCGACCGCCTCCAACCTCAACTTCACCCCCGGGCAGACCGTCCCCAACCAGGTCACCGTCCCGGTCGGCCCGGACGGCACCGTCGACCTCTACAACCACGCCGGCACCGTCGACGTCCTCGCCGACATCAGCGGCTGGTACTCGGACGAGGGATCGGTCTTCGTCCCGACCGGTCCGACCCGGATCCTCGACACCCGGTCCGGCATCGGCCACAGCGGCAAGGTGGGCCCCGGCTACAACTACGTCTGCGTCCGCGCCAACAGCTGGCGGAACGGAGTCCCGCCGTTCGGGGTCACCGACGTGGCGCTGAACGTGACCGCCACCAACCCTTCGCAGGCGAGCTTCGCCTCGGTCTGGGGCACGGACGTGGTGGACAAGAACCCGGCCCGGCGCGCCCCCACGGTGTCCCACCTCAACTACACCGCGGGCCGCACGGTCGCGAACGCGGTGACGACCGTCGCACCCGAGTGCGTGCACTTCGACAACTACGCCGGCACGGTCGACATGATCGCCGACATGGCGGGCTGGTTCAGCAGCCTCTGACCGGCGCGGCCGGCGGACGCGGGAACGACGGAGCCCCGGGGCGCAGGCCCCGGGGCTCCGGTGCGTTCGGGTCGGTCGCCGTCACTTGACGAACGGGTCCACCGCGATGACCACGAAGAGCAGGGTCAGGTAGGTGATGGACCAGTGGAAGAGGCGCATCTCCTTGAGCTTGGCGCCCACGACCCCGGCCTTGGCGCGGGCGTGCAGGCCGTGCGCCTCCTTCAGCCAGAAGCCGCCGAGGACGACCGCGGAGACCGGGTACAGCCAGCTGGTGTGGCCGAGCGGCCACAGGGCCAGCGAGACGGCCACCATCACCCAGGAGTAGGCCACGATCTGGCGGGCGACCGCGAGGTTGCCCTTGATCACCGGGAGCATCGGGACGCCGGCCTTGGCGTAGTCCTCGCGGACCTTCATCGACAGCGGCCAGTAGTGCGGCGGCGTCCAGAAGAAGATGACCAGGAAGAGGACCAGCGCGGACCAGGAGAGCGAGTCGGTCACCGCCGCCCAGCCGACGAACACCGGCATGCAGCCGGCGATGCCGCCCCAGACGATGTTCTGGGCCGTCCGGCGCTTGAGGCCGAGCGTGTAGACGAAGACGTAGAAGAGGAGTGCCGCGAGGGCGAGCGCCGAGGACAGCGCGTTGACCAGGACGCCCAGCCAGACCGTGGAGCCGATCGCGAGGGCGATGCCGAAGACCAGCGCCTCGCGCGGCGACACCATGCCGGTGACGATCGGCCGGCGCTCGGTCCGCGACATCACCGCGTCGATGTCGCGGTCGATGTACATGTTGAGTGCGTTGGCGCCGCCCGCGGAGAGGTAACCGCCGATCACGACCTTGACGACCAGCCACGGGTCCGGTACACCCTGCTGCGCGAGGAACATCACCGGCACGGTGGTGATCAGCAGCAGCTCGATGATCCGAGGCTTGGTCAGTGCGACGAATGCCCCGACACGGGCCCCGAACGGCCGGTGCGCAGGCGTCGCCCCGACCGCCCCGGCAGGGCGGGTTTCGACGGCGGTCACGAACACCCCAACTCACGATGAACTTCCACAGGCGTCCTCTGGGCCCGTGGGCTCCGGTGCGTCCGCGCTGCGCGTACCACGCCACCTTAGACGCTCCATATGTCCCGTCCGGCCCCGGGGTGCCCCGGCGAGCCGGAGCCGCACACCCGCGGGTGAATCGCCGCAGATGACGCCGGGCGCGGGCGCTCCGCGCGTCTTGCCCCTCGGACGAGCGGACCGTTCGCATCCGCGTGAGGGTAGGACAGGGGACTGCACAGCCCTTCGGGAATGCCGATACCGCCACCCCGGTTGTCCCGGCACGCAGGGTGAGGGCCCTCCCGGGCGGTAGGCTCGCACAGAGAAGCGGGATCAACCCTCCGTGACCGGCACCAGCGAACGTCAGGACCACAGCGACGTGGGCCGACCCGGTCCCCTTCACGGGGTCACTCTTCACCACCAGGAAGGAGCCCTGAGACAGGGTGAGCACCACGCCGACGAACGCTTTCGAATGGACCGAACTGGACCAGCGGACCGTCGACACGGCCCGGGTCCTCGCGATGGACGCCGTGCAGAAGGTGGGCAACGGCCACCCGGGCACCGCGATGTCGCTGGCCCCGGCCGCGTACGTGATCTTCCAGCGTTTCCTGCGGCACGACCCCACCGACCCGGCCTGGGTCGGCCGTGACCGCTTCGTCCTCTCCCCCGGCCACACGTCGCTGACTCTCTACACCCAGCTGTACCTGTCGGGCTACGGCCTGTCCCTGGACGACCTGAAGGCCTTCCGGGTCGCCGGCAGCCGCACCCCGGGCCACCCGGAGCACGGCCACACCGCCGGTGTCGAGACCACCACCGGCCCGCTCGGCCAGGGCATCGCCAACGCGGTGGGCATGGCGATGGCCGCCCGCTACGAGCGCGGCCTGTTCGACCCGGAGTCCCCGGCGGGCGAGTCCCCCTTCGACCACACGATCTGGGCGATCGTCTCCGACGGCGACCTGGAGGAGGGCGTCTCCGCCGAGGCGTCCTCGCTGGCCGGCCACCAGAAGCTGGGCAACCTGGTCGCGCTCTACGACGACAACCACATCTCCATCGAGGGCGACACCGAGACGGCCTTCTCCGAGGACGTCCTCGCCCGCTACGAGGCGTACGGCTGGCACGTCCAGCGGATCACGCCGAAGTCCGACGGCGACGTCGACGTGCACGCGCTGGCCACCGCGCTCGCGGCCGCCAAGGCGGAGACCGAGCGCCCGTCCATCATCGCGATGCGCACCATCATCGCCTGGCCGGCGCCGAACGCCCAGGACACCGCGAAGGCGCACGGCTCCGCGCTCGGCGACGCCGAGATCGCCGCCACCAAGAAGGTCCTCGGCTTCTCGCCGGAGAAGACCTTCGAGGTCACCGAGCAGGTCGTCGAGCACGCCCGCCAGGTCGTGCACCGCGGCAAGGCCGCCCGCGCCGAGTGGGAGGCCTCCTTCCACGCGTGGCGCGCCGCCAACCCGGAGCGCGCCGCCGAGTTCGACCGCATCCAGATCGGCGAGCTGCCCGACGGCTGGGAGAAGGCCCTCCCGGTCTTCCCCGCCGGCAAGGACGTCGCGACCCGCAAGGCCTCCGGCGACACGCTGAAGGCCGTCGGCAAGCACATCCCGGAGCTGTGGGGCGGTTCGGCGGACCTCGCCGAGTCCAACCTCACCACCATCGACGAGGAGTCGTCCTTCCTCCCGGCGAGCAACCCGCTGAAGACCGCCTCGCCGTACGGCCGGACGATCCACTTCGGCATCCGCGAGCACGCCATGGGCGCGATCATGAACGGCATCGCGCTGCACGGCCGCACCCGCGTCTACGGCGGCACCTTCCTGGTGTTCTCCGACTACATGCGCCCGGCCGTCCGCCTCGCCGCCCTGATGAAGATCCCCGTCACCTACGTGTGGACGCACGACTCCATCGGCCTCGGCGAGGACGGCCCCACCCACCAGCCGGTCGAGCACCTGGCCGCGCTGCGCGCCATCCCCGGCCTCTCGGTGGTCCGCCCCGGCGACGCCAACGAGACGGCCGTCGTCTGGCGCACCATCCTGGAGCGGCAGACCAGCCACCCCGGCCCGGTCGGCCTGGCGCTCACCCGCCAGGGCGTGCCCACCTACGACCGCGAGGTGTTCGGCTCCGCCGAGGGCGCGGCCAAGGGCGGCTACGTGCTGGCCGAGGCCGAGGGCGCCTCGCCGAAGGTCATCCTGATCGGCACCGGTTCCGAGGTCCAGCTGGCCGTCCAGGCCCGCGAGGCCCTGGAGGCGGACGGCATCCCGACCCGCGTGGTCTCCATGCCGTCGATCGAGTGGTTCAACGAGCAGGACCAGGCGTACCGCGACAGCGTCCTGCCGCCGAACGTCCGCGCCCGGGTCTCCGTCGAGGCGGGCATCGCCCAGGGCTGGCGCGAGCTGGTCGGCGACGCCGGCCGGATCATCAGCCTGGAGCACTTCGGTGCCTCCGCCGACTACAAGGTGCTGTTCCAGGAGTTCGGCCTGACCGCCGACGCCGTGGCCAACGCCGCCCGCGCCTCGCTCCGCACGGTCGAGGCCGTCTCCCGCTAGCAGCGCCCGGGCCGGGTGTCCGACCGCACATCGGATGCCCGGCCTGTCTGACGACCCCACAGCAGACGTACGAAACAAAGAGGATGTAGCACCATGACTGACGCTCTGAAGCGCCTCAGCGACGAAGGCGTGGCGATCTGGCTGGACGACCTCAGCCGCGACCGGCTGAACAGCGGCAACCTTGCCGAGCTGGTGCAGGAGAAGCACGTCGTCGGTGTCACCACCAACCCGACCATCTTCCAGAAGGCCATCGGCGGCGGCAGCGCCGCGTACGACGGCCAGCTGAACGACCTGGCGGTCCGCAAGGTCACCGTGGACGAGGCCGTCCGCATGATCACCACCTCGGACGTGCGCGACGCGGCCGACGTGCTGCGCCCGGTCTACGACGCCTCCAACGGCCGCGACGGCCGGGTGTCGATCGAGGTCGACCCGCGCCTGGCGCACGAGACCGCGGCCACGATCGCCGAGGCCAAGCAGCTGTGGTGGCTGGTGGACCGCCCGAACGTGTTCATCAAGATCCCCGCCACCAAGGCCGGTCTGCCCGCCATCACCGAGGTCATCGGCCGGGGCATCAGCGTCAACGTCACGCTGATCTTCTCGCTGGAGCGCTACCGCGCCGTGATGGACGCCTACCTGGCCGGCCTGGAGAAGGCCAAGGCCGCGGGCCTCGACCTCTCGCAGATCGAGTCGGTCGCGTCCTTCTTCGTCTCCCGCGTGGACACCGAGATCGACAAGCGCCTCGACAAGGTCGGCGGCGACGCCAAGGAGCTGCGCTCCAAGGCCGGTGTGGCCAACGCCCGCCTCGCCTACCAGGCGTACGAGGAGGTCTTCGGCTCGGTCGACGCCAAGCGCGACGGCTCGGACCGCTGGAAGGCCCTGGAGGCCGCCGGCGCCAAGCCGCAGCGTCCGCTGTGGGCGTCCACCGGCGTCAAGGACCCGAACCTGCCGGACACCCTGTACGTGACCGAGCTGGCCGCCCCGGGCACCGTCAACACCATGCCGGAGGCCACCCTCAACGCCACCGACGACCACGGCGTGGTCACCGGTGACACCGTCACCCCGAACTACGCCGACGCCAAGGCCGTGATGGACGCCGTCGCCGCGGCCGGCGTCGACTACGACGACGTCGTCCAGGTGCTGGAGGACGAGGGCGTCGAGAAGTTCGAGGTCTCCTGGAAGGAACTGCTGGAGACCGTCTCGGCCTCGCTCGCCGCGCACGGCGACCAGAACTGACACCACTGCTCACGACCAAGCGCACGGAGAGCGGAGCAAAACACCAGTGAGCACCACCCCTGCTTTTCCCGATGTCGAGGGGGCCGAGGTCGGGCAGGGCGATCCCCTGCAGCCCTCCAACCCGCTGCGCGATCCGGCGGACCGCCGGCTGCCGAGGATCGCCGGGCCGTCCGGCCTGGTGATCTTCGGCGTCACCGGCGACCTGTCGCGCAAGAAGCTGATGCCGGCCATCTACGACCTGGCCAACCGCGGCCTGCTGCCCCCGGGCTTCTCGCTCGTCGGCTTCGCCCGCCGCGAGTGGGAGGACGAGGACTTCGCCCGGGAGGTGCACGACGCGGTCAAGGAGCACGCGCGCACGCCGTTCCGCGAGGAGGTCTGGCAGCAGCTCGCCAAGGGCATGCGGTTCGTCCAGGGCGACTTCGGCGACGACGACGCCTTCGACACCCTGCGGAAGACCATCGAGGACCTCGACCGGGCCCAGGGCACCGGCGGCAACTTCGCCTTCTACCTGTCGGTGCCGCCGAAGTTCTTCCCCACCGTCGTCCAGCAGCTCAAGAAGCACGGTCTGACCGATCCGCCGAAGGGCTCCTGGCGCCGCGCGGTGATCGAGAAGCCGTTCGGCCACGACCTGGAGAGCGCCCAGGAGCTGAACCGGATCGTCCACGAGGTCTTCCCGCGGGACGAGGTCTTCCGGATCGACCACTACCTGGGCAAGGAGACCGTCCAGAACATCCTGGCGCTCCGCTTCGCCAACCAGATGTTCGAGCCGATCTGGAACCGGTCGTACGTCGACCACGTGCAGATCACCATGGCCGAGGACATCGGCATCGGCGGCCGCGCCGGCTACTACGACGGCATCGGCTCGGCCCGCGACGTCATCCAGAACCACCTGCTCCAGCTGATGGCGCTCACCGCCATCGAGGAGCCGGCCTCGTTCCACCCCAAGGCCCTGGTCGCCGAGAAGCTCAAGGTGCTCAGCGCCGTCAAGCTCCCCGCCGACCTCGGCAAGCACACCGTGCGCGGCCAGTACGCGTCCGGCTGGCAGGGCGGCGAGGAGGTCGTCGGCTACCTGGACGAGGACGGCATCAACCCCGAGTCCACCACCGACACCTACGCCGCCATCAAGCTGCAGATCAACAACCGGCGCTGGGCCGGCGTCCCGTTCTACCTGCGGACGGGCAAGCGCCTCGGCCGCCGGGTGACCGAGATCGCGGTGGTCTTCCAGCGGGCGCCGTACCTGCCGTTCGACTCCTACGCCACCGAGGAGCTGGGGCAGAACGCCCTGGTCATCCGGGTGCAGCCGGACGAGGGCGTCACCGTGCGGTTCGGCTCCAAGGTGCCCGGCACCGCGCTGGAGGTCCGCGACGTGACGATGGACTTCGCCTACGGCGAGTCCTTCACCGAGTCCAGCCCGGAGGCGTACGAGCGGCTCATCCTCGACGTGCTGCTCGGCGACGCCAACCTCTTCCCGCGGCACCAGGAGGTCGAGCTCTCCTGGCAGATCCTCGACCCGATCGAGCGGTACTGGGACACCCACGGCAAGCCCGCCCAGTACCCGGCGGGCACCTGGGGCCCCGTCGAGGCTGACGAGATGCTCGCACGAGACGGCAGGAGCTGGCGCCGGCCATGAAGATCGACCTCACCAACACCACCTCCAGCAAGATCAATGCGGCGCTCATGGACGCCCGCCGGGCGAGCGGCTCCACCGCGGCCGGCATGGTGCTCACGCTGGTGATCGTGACCGACGAGGGCAGCGCGTACGACGCCCTCAAGGCCGCCAACGACGCCTCCCGCGAGCACCCGTCCCGCACCCTGGCGGTGATCAAGCGGGCCGGGCGCTCGCCCCGCGCCCGCGCCGAGACCCGGCTCGACGCGGAGATCCTGGTCGGCAGCGACGCGGGCTCCGGCGAGACGGTCGTCCTGCGCATGCACGGCGAGCTCGCCTCGCACGCCCAGTCGGTCGTCCTGCCGCTGCTGCTGCCGGACGCCCCGGTGGTGGTCTGGTGGCCGGACAACGCCCCGCTGCACCCGGCCAACGACCCGCTCGGTGCGATCGCCCAGCGCCGCATCACCGACGCGGTCACCGCCGAGTCCCCGGTCGGCCAGCTCGCCCAGCGGGCCGCCAGCTACACCCCTGGCGACACCGACCTCGCCTGGACCCGCATCACCGGCTGGCGCTCCATGCTGGCCGCCGCCCTCGACCAACGGCCCACCAAGATCACCGGAGCGGTCGTCGAGGGCGAGTCCTACAACCCCAGCGTCGAGCTCCTCGGCCTGTGGCTGACCAACCGGCTGCGGGTGCCGGTCGAGCGGATCGTCACCGGCGGCCCCGGCATCACCGCCGTCCGGCTGCGCACCACGGACGGCGACGTCGTCCTCGACCGTCCGGACGGCCTCATGGGCACCCTGTCCATGCCCGGCGCCCCCGATCGGATGGTCGCGCTCAAGCGCCGCGACACCGCCGAGCTCATCGCGGAGGAGCTGCGCCGGCTCGACCCGGACGACATCTACGCGAACGCCGTCCGCACCCCCGTGGACCGGCTGCGCGAGCGGCTCGCCGAGGCCGAGCCGCCGGCCTCCCCGGAGGCCGTCCCGGCCGAGGCCGCGGCCCCGGCGCGGGTGACCGCCAAGCTGCCGGAGGCGGCCGCGGAGGAGGGGGCCCCGGCGAAGAAGGCGTCCGCCGGCAAGGCCGCCGCGAAGAAGGCCGCCCCGCAGAAGCGGAGCGCCTCGTGACCGCGGCCACCCCGCAGCTGGTGGTCCACCGGGACAAGGAGCTGATGGCGCAGGCCGCAGCGGCCCGGCTGATCACCCGCATCGTCGACGCCCAGTCCGCCCGCGGCAGCGCCTCGGTGGTGCTGACGGGCGGCCGCAACGGCAACGCCCTGCTCGCCGCGATCGCCGCCTCCCCGGCGCGCGACGCGGTGGACTGGGCTCGGCTCGACCTCTGGTGGGGCGACGAGCGCTTCCTCGCCGCCGACGACCCGGAGCGCAACGCCGTGCAGGCCCGCGCGGAGCTGCTCGACCGCGTCCCGGTCGACCCGGCCCGGGTGCACGAGATGCCGGCCGCGGACGGTGTGGACGGCTCGGACGTCGAGGCGGCCGCCGCCCGGTACGCCGAGGAGCTGGCCAAGGCCGCGGGCCCCGGCGAGCACGCCGGTGTGCCGGCCTTCGACGTGCTGCTGCTCGGCGTCGGCCCGGACACCCACGTCGCCTCGCTCTTCCCGGAGCACCCCGGTGTCCGGGAGACCGGGCGCACGGTGATCGGCGTCCGCGGGGCGCCCAAGCCGCCGCCCGTGCGGATCTCGCTCACCCTCCCGGCGATCCGGGCGGCCCGCGAGGTGTGGCTGCTCGCCGCCGGCGAGGACAAGGCGGGGGCCGTCGCCCTCGCCCTGAGCGGCCCCGGGGAGCTCCAGGCGCCCGCCTCCGGCGCGTACGGCACCGCCCGGACCCTCTGGCTGCTCGACCGCTCCGCGGCGGCCGATCTGCCGCCCCAGCTGTACCCGCCCGCCTCCGCCTGAGGCGCGGCACGCACGAGGCCCGGCCCCCGCTCGGGGGCCGGGCCTCGTCACGTCTCCGGGGTGCTCCCGGCCGCGGTGCGAAAACGCCGGGGGCGCCGCGGGGGGGGTGCCCCGCAGCGCCCTCGGCGACCGCTCAGATCTCGCCGCGGAGCTTGGCCAGCGCCTCGGCGAGGATGGCCTCGCCGTCGGCGTCGGTGCGGCGCTCGCGCACGTACGCGAGGTGGGTCTTGTACGGCTCGTTGCGGGCCGGGGCCGGGGGGTTGTGCTCGTCCTGGCCGGCCGGGAACCCGCAGCGCGGGCAGTCCCAGGTCTCCGGGATCGCCGCCTCGGCGGCGAAGCTGGGGCGCGTCTCGTGCTTGTTCGCGCACCAGAAGGAGATCCGGGTCCGGGGGGCGGACTCGCCGCGCTCCGCCTCGCCCATCGGGCCTGCGCCGACTCTGCTTCCTCGGATGGCGTTGCCACTTGCCACGGTTGGACTCCCTGCGTGCTGGTGCCGCCCGGCCGCGGCTGTGCGGACGGTGGCGAAGTCGTCCTAGTGTAAGCGGCAGTTAAAGCTCTGCCACCACCGCCTACGGAGCCGGGCCCCGACCTGCACGGCCGGACCCGGAGGCGGCATCAGCTCTGGTACTTGAGCAGCAGGCTCAGCACCACGATGCAGGCGAACCAGGCGAGGCCCACGATGATGGTGATGCGGTCGAGGTTCCGCTCGGCCACCGCGGAGCCGCCGCCGGTGGACATCGCGCCACCGCCGAACATGTCGGACAGGCCGCCGCCCTTCCCCTTGTGCAGCAGCACCAGGAGGATCATCAGCAGGCTGAAGATGATCAGGGCAATCGAGAACCCGAGAACCACGGCGGGACCAACTCTCTCGTATCTTCGGCGAAGGGGCCGGGCCGCGTGGAAGCGGTCCGGCCCCAAAGCCTACGTTGCTGCGGCGGCGTTAGCCTACTGCCTGCTCGCGGTACCGCACGATCTTGACGAACTCGTCGGCGTCCAGCGACGCGCCGCCGATCAGGCCGCCGTCGATGTCCGGCTTGGCCATCAGGCCGGCCGCGCTGGAGGACTTCACCGAGCCGCCGTACAGGACGCGGACCTTGTCGGCCAGCTCCGCCGAGTACAGCTCGGCCAGGCGGGCGCGGATGGCACCGCAGACCTCCTGGGCGTCCTCCGGGGTGGCCACCTCGCCGGTGCCGATCGCCCAGACCGGCTCGTACGCGACCACGATGGTCTCGGCGTCGGAGGCCGGGACACCGTCCAGCGCGCCGTCCAGCTGCGCCAGGGTGTACTCGACGTGGGTGCCGGCCTTGCGGATGTCCAGCGGCTCGCCGATGCACAGGATCGGGGTGATCCCGCTGCGGTACGCGGCCTTCACCTTGGCGTTGACGATCTCCTCGTTCTCGCCGTGGTACTGGCGGCGCTCGGAGTGGCCGATCACCGCGTAGGTGCACTTCAGCTTGGAGAGCATCGGGCCCGAGATCTCGCCGGTGTAGGCACCGGAGTCGTGCGCCGAGATGTCCTGCGAGCCGTACTTGATCTTCAGCTTGTCGCCGTCGACCAGGGTCTGCACCGAACGGAGGTCGGTGAAGGGCGTCAGGACGGCGACCTCGACGGCCTCGTAGTCCTTGTCGGCCAGCGCGAAGGCCAGCTTCTGGGTGTGCTGGATGGCCTCGAGGTGGTTGAGGTTCATCTTCCAGTTGCCCGCCATCAGCGGGAGACGCTCAGTCATGTACTCAGCCTTCCAGGGCGGCGAGACCGGGGAGGGTCTTGCCCTCCAGGTACTCGAGGCTTGCGCCACCGCCGGTCGAGATGTGCCCGAACTCCGTCTCGTCGAAGCCCAGGATGCGAACGGCCGCGGCGGAGTCGCCGCCGCCGACCACGGTGAACGAGTCGCTGTCCAGCAGTGCCTGGGCCACGGCCCGGGTGCCGTCGGCGAACGCCGGGTGCTCGAACACGCCCATCGGGCCGTTCCAGAACACGGTCCTCGCGTCGGCGATCTTCTCCGCGAACAGCTGCGCGGTCCTCGGGCCGATGTCCAGGCCGATCGCGCCGTCCGGGATGGCGTCCGCGTCGACCACCGCGAAGTCGTCCACCGGGGCCTGGTTCTTGACGTCCGGGAACGAGTGGGACACCGCGGTGTCCACCGGGATCACGAACTCCACGCCCTGCTCGGCACCGCGCTTCAGGTAGTCCTGGACGACCGGGATCTGGTCCTCCTGCAGCAGCGAGGCGCCGACACCGTGGCCCTGGGCCGCGATGAAGGTGTACATCATGCCGCCGCCGATGAGGATCTTGTCGGCCTTGCCGAGCAGGTTGTCGATCACGCCGACCTTGTCGGAGACCTTCGAACCGCCGAGCACCACCACGTAGGGGCGGGCGACCTCGTCGGTGAGGCGCTTCAGCACGCCCACCTCGGTGGCGATCAGGTCGCCGACGGCGTGCGGCAGGCGGGCCGGCAGGTCGTAGACCGAGGCGTGCTTGCGGTGCACCGCACCGAAGCCGTCGCCGACGTAGAGGTCGGCCAGGGCGGCCAGCTCGTCGGCGAAGGCGCCGCGCTCGGCGTCGTCCTTGGCGGTCTCGCCGGCGTTGAAGCGCAGGTTCTCCAGCAGCGTGACCTCGCCGTCGGCCAGGGCGGCGACGGTGGCCTTCGCGCTCTCGCCGACGGTGTCGGCGGCGAAGGACACCGGGACCCCGAGGATCTCGCCGAGGCGGACGGCCACCGGCGCGAGGGAGAACTGCGGGTCGGGCTCGCCCTTGGGGCGTCCCAGGTGCGAGGCGACGACCACCTTGGCGCCGGCCTGGACCAGCTTGGCGATGGTCGGCGCGACGGCGCGGATGCGGCCGTCGTCGGTGATCTCGCCGCCGGACAGCGGCACGTTGAGGTCGGCGCGGACGAACACCCGCTTGCCGGCGACCTGGAGGTCTTCGATCGTCTTCACGGTCTTGGGTCTCCCCGGGAGGTGGTGGTGCATGTCGGCGGCACGGCAGCGGGCCGCCCGCGACACGGCGGACGAGGGCCGGGCGCGAAGCGAGGGCCCGGACGGCACGAAGCCTTCCGGACCCTGCGCCCCACGTCCAATCAGGTCCCGCCGGGTGTCAGAGCTGGCCGCCGACGAGCGTGGTCAGGTTGACGAGGCGGTTCGAGTAGCCCCACTCGTTGTCGTACCAGCCGAAGACCTTGACCTGGTTGCCCTGGGCCATGGTCATCAGGGAGTCGAAGATGGTGGAGAACGGCGAGTTGACGATGTCGGAGGAGACGATCGGGTCCTCGGTGTACTGCAGGATGCCCTTGAGGTCGCCCTCGGCCGCCTTCTGGAAGGCCGCGTTGACCTCCTCGACGGTGACCTCGCGCTCCAGGGTGACGACCAGGTCGGTGATCGAGCCGGTCGGGACGGGGACGCGCAGCGAGGTGCCGTCCAGCTTGCCCTTGAGCTCGGGCAGGACCAGGGCGGTGGCCTTCGCGGCACCGGTCGAGGTCGGGATGATGTTCAGCGACGCGGCACGGGCACGGCGCAGGTCCTTGTGCGGGAAGTCCAGCGTGACCTGGTCGTTGGTGAACGCGTGCACGGTGGTCATCAGACCCTTGACGATGCCGAAGTTCTCGTTCAGCACCTTCGCCAGCGGGGCCACGCAGTTGGTGGTGCAGGAGGCGTTGGAGATGACGGTGTGCTTGGCGGCGTCGTACTTGTCGTCGTTGACGCCCATCACGATGGTGACGTCCTCGTCGGTGGCGGGCGCCGAGATGATGACCTTCTTGGCACCGGCGGTGACGTGCTTCTTGGCCTGGTCGGCCTTGGTGAAGATGCCGGTGGACTCGATCACGATGTCCACGCCCAGCTCGCCCCAGGGGAGGTTGGCCGGGTCGCGCTCGGCGATGACCTTGAAGGTCTTGCCGTCCACCGTGATGCTGTCGGCGGTGTGGGAGACCTCGGACCGGAGGGTGCCGAGGATCGAGTCGTACTTGAGCAGGTGCGCCAGCGTCTTGGTGTCGGTCAGGTCGTTGACACCGACGATCTCGATGTCCGCGCCCTGGGCCTGAACCGCACGGAAGAAGTTGCGGCCGATGCGGCCGAATCCGTTGATGCCTACCCGGATCGTCACGAACCGATCTCCTCTTAGGTACGCCGGACTGATGCCGACGGGGGTGGAAATGGGATGTCCCCGACCACCCATGACCCTACCTCCCTGCGGCTCCGCCGGACACATCGCCTCTCCGGCTGTGCCCGCCACAGAGAGCGATCGGAAACGATCAGAAGCAATCGGACATGGCCGTTCCAGGGCGGGACAAATGCCGAATTCCACTCATAGTGCCTGGTCAGAGAGGTGCGTTCGGAGCGGGTCGACGGGGAGGGCCGTCGGCGGGGCGGCGGAGGCGGCGCGACGGGCGCGCGGGGAACGGCGCAACTCGGAAGGGGCGACACACCGCCCTGCCCGCCCCCCGGCGTCCGCGCAAGAGCCGGACGCGCACAGATCGCGCCCCGGATCACCGCATTCCGGACACCGGGCACGCCGGAACAGCCCGACCGCACCCGGCGGCGGGCCCCGGCTTCGAGGGGTGTTAGTTGAGGGCCCTTCGAGGGGTGTTAGTTGAGGGCCATCTCGTCGGTGAGGCTGGCCTCGGTGCTGGGCAGGCCGAGCTCTGCGGCGCGCTTGTCGGCCATCGCCAGCAGTCGGCGGATGCGGCCGGCCACGGCGTCCTTGGTCAGCGGCGGGTCGGCGAGTGCGCCGAGCTCCTCCAGCGAGGCCTGCTTGTGCTGCATGCGCAGCTGGCCGGCGGCGGCCAGGTGCTCGGGCACCTCCTCGCCGAGGATCTCCAGCGCGCGCTGCACGCGTGCGCCGGCCGCGACCGCCGCGCGCGCCGAGCGGCGCAGGTTGGCGTCGTCGAAGTTGGCGAGGCGGTTCGCGGTGGCCCGGACCTCGCGCCGCATCCGGCGCTCCTCCCAGGCGAGCACCGCCTCGTGCGCCCCCAGGCGGGTCAGCAGCGCGCCGATCGCGTCGCCGTCCCGGATCACCACCCGGTCCACGCCGCGGACCTCGCGGGCCTTGGCCGGGATGCCGAGCCTGCGGGCCGCGCCGACCAGGGCGAGGGCCGCCTCGGAGCCGGGGCAGGTGATCTCCAGGGAGGAGGAGCGGCCGGGCTCGGTCAGCGAGCCGTGCGCGAGGAAGGCGCCGCGCCAGGCCGCCTCCGCGTCGCAGGTCGCCCCGGAGACGACCGCCGGGGGCAGGCCGCGGATGGGGCGGCCGCGGCCGTCCACCAGGCCGGTCTGCCGGGCGAGCAGGTCGCCGTCCTTGACCACGCGCACCACGTAGCGGCTGCCGCGGCGCAGGCCGCCGGGCGCCATCACCACGAGGTCGGAGGAGTGCCCGAAGATCTCCAGCAGGTCCTTGCGCAGGCGCCGGGCCGCGATGGCCGTGTCCAGCTCCGCCTCGATCACGATCCGGCCGCTCACGATGTGCAGGCCGCCGGCGAACCGCAGGATCGCCGAGACCTCCGCCTTCCGGCAGCAGGCCCGGGTGACCGGGAGCCGGGAGATTTCGTCCTTCACCGCAGGAGTCATCGCCATGGGCCGATCCTTCCATGTGTCCGGAAAATCCGGTCGTACGCAGCCGCCAGGAGCTCCGGGTCGTGTCGCGGCGAGCCGTCGGCCCGTGCCACCCTGCCGAGCACCAGTGCGGCACCCATCCGCTCGGCGGCCTTCTCCAGGCCGGCCAGGTCGGCCAGGCCGAAGGCCCCGCCGGTGACCGCCCGCTCGTCGACCAGCACGGCGTCGACCTCCAGGTCGGGGGCGTGGTCGGCGATCACGTCGAGGTGCCGCTGCGGGGTGAAGCCCTCGGTCTCGCCCGGCTGCGGGGCGAGGTTGAGGGTGAGCAGCCGGCGCGCGCGGGTATCGACCAGCGCCTTGGCGAGCTCGGGCACCAGCAGGTGCGGCAGCACGCTGGTGAACCAGGAGCCGGGGCCGAGCACCACCCAGTCCGCCTCCAGGACGGCGGAGACCGCTTCGGGGACGGCCGGCGGCTCCTCGGGGAGCAGCCGGATGGACTGCACGGTGCCCGGGGTGACGGCGACGTCGGCCTGGCCGCGGACGGCGGTGAGCTCGTGCGGGTGCGCCGGGTCGTGGCCGCGGACCTCGGCCTCGATGTCCAGCGGGACGGCCGACATCGGCAGCACCCGGCCCTGGACGTTGAGCAGCCGGCCGACCCAGTTGAGCGCCTCGACCGGGTCGCCGAGCTTCTCCCAGAGGGCGACGATCAGCAGGTTGCCGACGGCGTGGCCGCCGAGCCCGCCGTCGCCGGTGAAGCGCTGCTGGATGACCTCGGACCAGGTGCGGCCCCACTCGTCGTCCCCGCAGAGCGCGGCGAGCGCCTTGCGGAGGTCGCCGGGGGGCAGCACGCCGAGCTCGGCGCGGAGCCGGCCGCTGGAGCCGCCGTCGTCGGCGACGGTGACGACGGCGGTGAGCTCGTTGGTGAGTCGGCGCAGCGCGGACAGCGAGGCGGACAGGCCCTGGCCGCCGCCGAGGGCGGTGATCTTGGGGGCGCCGGGGCGGGACTTCTGGGCAGCCGGACTGCTTCCGGCCGGGGCTCGCTCGCCAGACCTCTGCTGGAACTGCCGTGCTGGCGAGTATCCCGTCACACCGACCCCACGTTCCTGTCTCGTGATCCCTCGGGCGGGCGGGGAACGGCCGGCCCGGTCAGCGCCGGCCGGTCACTCCCTGCCCATGTCGCGGTGGACGAGCACCGTTTCGACGCCGTCCGCGATCAGACGCCTGGTCAGCCGTTCGGACATGGCGACGCTCCGGTGCTTGCCACCGGTGCAGCCTACGGCAAGAGTCATGTAGCGCTTGCCTTCGCGGCGATACCCTTCGGTCACGATCCGCAGCAGCTCGGCGTAGCCGTCCAGGAACTCCTGGGCTCCGGGCTGCTTGAAGACGTAGTCGGCGACGTCGCTGTCGGTGCCGGTGTGGGCCCGCAGCTCGGGGACCCAGTGCGGGTTCGGCAGGAAGCGGCAGTCCACCACCAGGTCGGCGTCGACCGGCAGGCCGTACTTGAAGCCGAAGGACATCACGGTGGCGCGCAGCTCCGGCTCGTCGTGGTCGGCGAACTGGGCGTCGAGCTTGGCGCGGAGCTGGTGGACGTTGAGGTTGGAGGTGTCGATCACCAGGTCGGCCTCGCCGCGGAGGTCGCGCAGCAGCTCGCGCTCCTGGGCGATGCCGTCGACGATCCGGCCGTCGCCCTGCAGCGGGTGCGGGCGGCGGACCGACTCGAATCGGCGCACCAGCGCCTCGTCGGAGGAGTCGAGGAAGACCACGCGGAGCAGCACGCCGCGCTTCTCCAGCTCCTCCAGGGAGGTCAGCAGGTCGTCGAAGAAGCTGCGGCCGCGGACGTCGACCACGGCACCGATCCGCCGGACGGAGCCCTGGGAGCGGGCGCCGAGGTCGACCATGGTCGGGATCAGCGCGGGCGGCAGGTTGTCCACCACGAACCAGCCGAGGTCCTCCAGGCACTTGGCCGCGGTGCTCCGGCCGGCGCCGGACATCCCGGAGATGATCACCAGCTCCGGTGCGTTCTCGCCCACGTCGGACACAGTCACTTCGGTTCCCCGCTCTCGGTGATTCGCTTCGGAAGAACGCCCCGGGCCGTGCCGTGCTTCCCGGGCCCGCCTGCGGGGGCGGGCCGAGGTCGCCGGTGCTGACGGGCGGCGTCGGCCGTCATGGCGTCTCCAGGGACGCGCCGGCCCCGGCCGGGGCGGCGCTGTCGTCAATGATCTCGCCGGTGGCGGTGTTCACGGCGGGTGCAGCAGGTGTCCGGGAGGCCAACGCCGCCGCAACGGTTTCCGCCGTGCGGCGGCCGATGCCGGGCACCTCGCACAGTTCGTCGACGGTGGCGGCCCGCATGCGCTTCAGCGAGCCGAAGTGCTTGAGGAGCGCCTGACGGCGGGTCTCGCCGAGCCCCGGCACCGCGTCCAGCCCGCCGGCGGTGAGCCGCTTGGAGCGCTTGGAGCGCTGGTAGGCGATGGCGAAGCGGTGCGCCTCGTCGCGCACGCGCTGCAGCAGGTAGAGGCCCTCGCTGGTGCGGGGCAGCACCACCGGGTCGTCCTGGCCGGGCAGCCAGACCTCCTCCAGGCGCTTGGCGAGGCCGCAGAGGGCGACGTCGTCGATGCCGAGTTCGTCGAGGGCGCGGCGGGCGGCGGCGACCTGCGGGGCGCCGCCGTCGACGACGAGGAGCTGCGGCGGGTAGGCGAAGCGGCGGGGGCGGCCGGTCTCCGGGTCGACCGGGCCGCCGGCCGCTCCGTCGGGAGCGTCGGCGGTGTCGGCGCCGCCCTCGGGGACGGCCCACTCGCCGGTCTGCTCGCGCTCCTGGAGGTAGCGGCGGAAGCGGCGGCCGATCACCTCGTGCATCGAGCGGACGTCGTCCTGCCCGGAGAAGCCCTTGATCTGGAAGCGGCGGTACTCGCTCTTGCGGGCCAGGCCGTCCTCGAAGACGACCATCGAGGCGACCACGTCCTCGCCCTGCAGGTGGGAGATGTCGAAGCACTCGATCCGCAGCGGGACGGAGTCCAGCTCCAGGGCGTCGGCGATCTCCTGCAGGGCGCGGCTGCGGGTGGTGAGGTCGGAGGCGCGCTTGGTCTTGTGCAGTGCGAGGCCCTGCTGGGCGTTGCGCTGCACGGTGGCCATCAGGTCCTTCTTGTCGCCGCGCTGGGGGACGCGCAGGTCGACCTGGGCGCCGCGCAGGCCGGTGAGCCACTCGCGGACGGGGCCGGCCGGCTCGGGCAGGGCGGGGACGAGGACCTCGCGGGGCACCGACTCGCTGCCGGAGCCGTAGAGCTGCTGGAGGGCGTGCTCGACCAGGGCGGGGGTGTCGACGTCCTCGACTCGGTCGGTGACCCAGCCGCGCTGGCCGCGGACCCGGCCGCCGCGGACGTGGAAGATCTGGACGGCGGCCTCCAGCTCGTCCTCGGCGAGGGCGAGCACGTCGGCGTCGGTGCCGTCGGCGAGGACGACCGCGTTCTTCTCCATGGCGCGCCGGAGGGCGCCCAGGTCGTCACGGAGCCGGGCCGCCTTCTCGTACTCCATGTCGGCGGCGGCCTCCTGCATCTGCTGCTCCAGGCGGCGCAGGTACCCGCCGGTGCGACCGGCCATGAAGTCGCAGAACTCCTCGGCGAGCCCGCGGTGCTCCTCGGCGGTGACCTTGCCGACGCAGGGCGCCGCGCACTTGCCGATGTAGCCGAGCAGGCAGGGCCGGCCGACCTGGCCGGCGCGCTTGAAGACGCCGTTGGAGCAGGTGCGGACGGGGAAGACCCGCAGCAGCAGGTCGACGGTCTCGCGGATCGCCCAGGCGTGCCCGTACGGGCCGAAGTAGCGAACGCCCTTCTTGTGCGCTCCCCGCATGACCTGCACGCGGGGGAACTCCTCGTTGAGGGTGACCGCCAGTTCGGGGTAGCTCTTGTCGTCCCGGTACTTGACGTTGAACCGGGGGTCGAACTCCTTGATCCAGGAGTACTCCAGCTGCAGCGCCTCGACCTCGGTGCCGACCACCGTCCACTCCACGGAGGCGGCGGTGGTCACCATCGTCGCGGTGCGCGGGTGCAGGCCGGCGATGTCCTGGAAGTACGAGGAGAGCCGCGGGCGCAGGCTCTTCGCCTTGCCGACGTAGATGACCCGGCCGTGCTCGTCGCGGAAGCGGTACACCCCGGGCGAGAGCGGGATCGCACCGGGCGCCGGACGGTAGGTGGACGGGTCTGCCATGCCCCTACCGTACCGACTGCCGAGGACCGCCCGTGGCGCTTTCCCGGGGTGCTGCCGCGAACCGGTCAGGCAGGTGTGACCTGGACGTTGTCGTTGACGACGGCCACCTTGTAGGAGGGCAGCGGCTTGGGCGCCGGGCCGGCCTCGACGGCGCCGTCGGTGATCGAGAACCGGCTGCCGTGGCAGGGGCAGTCGATCAGCTTGTCCTTGACCGCGTCGACGACGCAGCCGGCGTGGGTGCACTTGGCGCTGAACGCCTTGTACTCGCCCGCGGCGGGCTGGGTGACCACGATCTTCTGCTCGCGGAAGACCTTGCCGCCGCCGACCGGGATGTCGGCGGCCGGGCCGAGGTCGACCGGGGCCGCGTTCTGCGTCTGGGTGCCGCCGGATCCGCCCGTGGAGCCGGACGAACCCGAGGGGGACGAGGAGGAGCAGCCGGTGACCGCGACGGTGCCGCCCGCGGCGAGCACGGCGGCCGCGCCGCACAGCAGGGTGCGGCGGGAGGCGGCGGGGCCCCGGTCGGTCTCGGCGGCGGAAGCGGTGGCGGCGGGCTCGTTCATGCGGGCGGCTCCTCGGACGCGGGTACGGGCGGACCGGCCGCAGTCTATGCCCCTTACCTGGGCGTGCCGTTGGCCCGAGCGGTACTGACACACCACCTCCCCGGCCGGCACGGGGCCGGGGAGGTTCGGTGAGTGTGTGCCCCGCTACTTCTTGGCGGCGGCCCGCTTGCGGGCGGCGCCGCCGGCCGCCGTGGTGCGGCTGCCGCCGCGCCGGGCGGCCGGGACGGCCGCGTCGGAGACCTCGGCGAGGATGTCGCGCAGGAACTTGCCGGTGTGGCTGGCGGTGATCGCCGCGATCTCCTCCGGGGTGCCCTCGGCGACGACGGTGCCGCCGCCGCTGCCGCCCTCGGGGCCCATGTCGACGATCCAGTCGGCGGTCTTGATGACATCGAGGTTGTGCTCGATGACGATCACCGTGTTGCCCTTGTCGACCAGGCCCTCCAGCACCCTGATGAGCTTGCTGATGTCCTCGAAGTGCAGGCCGGTGGTGGGCTCGTCGAGCACGTAGACGGTGCGGCCGGTGGAGCGCTTCTGCAGCTCGGAGGCGAGCTTGACGCGCTGGGCCTCGCCGCCGGAGAGGGTGGGGGCGGACTGGCCGAGCCGGACGTAGCCGAGGCCGACGTCGTTGAGGGTGCGCAGGTGCCGGGCGATCGCCGGGACGGCCTCGAAGAAGGCCAGCGCCTCCTCGATCGGCATGTCCAGCACCTCGGCGATGGACTTGCCCTTGTAGTGGACCTCCAGCGTCTCCCGGTTGTAGCGGGCGCCGTGGCAGACCTCGCAGGGGACGTAGACGTCCGGCAGGAAGTTCATCTCGATCTTGATGGTGCCGTCGCCGGAGCAGTTCTCGCAGCGGCCGCCCTTGACGTTGAAGGAGAACCGGCCGGGCAGGTAGCCGCGGACCTTGGCCTCCTGGGTCTCCGCGAAGAGCTTGCGGACGTGGTCGAAGACGCCGGTGTAGGTGGCCGGGTTGGAGCGCGGGGTGCGGCCGATCGGCGACTGGTCGACGTGCACCACCTTGTCGACCAGGTCGGTGCCGGTGATCCGGGTGTGCCGGCCGGGCACGCTGCGGGCGCCGTTCAGCTCCCGGGCGAGGTGGGTGTAGAGGATGTCGTTGACCAGCGTGGACTTGCCGGAGCCGGAGACGCCGGTGACCGCGGTGAAGGTGCCGAGCGGGAAGCCGACGGTGACGTCCTGCAGGTTGTGCTCGCGGGCGCCGTGCACGGTGAGCTGGCGCTTCTTGTCCCGCGGGCGGCGCACGGTCGGGGTGGGGATGCTCCGCCGGCCGGAGAGGTACTGGCCGGTCAGCGACTCGTCGTTGGCCAGCAGCTCCTTCAGCGAGCCGGAGTGCACCACCTTGCCGCCGTGCTCGCCGGCGCCGGGGCCGATGTCGACGACCCAGTCGGCGGTCTTGATGGTGTCCTCGTCGTGCTCGACGACGATCAGGGTGTTGCCGATGTCGCGCAGCCGCACCAGCGTCTCGATCAGCCGGTGGTTGTCGCGCTGGTGCAGGCCGATGGAGGGCTCGTCCAGCACGTAGAGCACGCCGACCAGACCGGAGCCGATCTGGGTGGCGAGCCGGATGCGCTGGGCCTCGCCGCCGGAGAGGGTGCCGGCGGCGCGGTTGAGGGAGAGGTAGTCCAGGCCGACGTCGACCAGGAAGCGCAGCCGCTCGTTGACCTCCTTGAGGACCCGCTCGGCGATCTTCTTGTCGCGGGCGGTCAGCTTCATCGCGCCGAGGAACTCGGCGCAGTCGCTGATCGACATCGCGGAGACGTCGGCGATCGACCTGTCCTGGACGGTGACCGCGAGGACCACGGGCTTGAGCCGGGTGCCGTTGCAGGCGGGGCAGTGCACCTCGCGCATGTACCCCTCGAAGCGCTCCCGGCTGGAGTCGCTCTCCGCCTCGGAGTGGCGGCGCTGCACGAACGGCACCGCGCCCTCGAAGGAGGTGGTGTACGAGCGGTCGCGGCCGTACCGGTTGCGGTACTTCACCTCGACCTGGGTGCGGTGCCCGTACAGCAGGGCCTTGCGGGCCCGGGCGGGCAGCCCGGCCCAGGGGATGTCGGTGCGGAAGCCGAGCTCGCCGGCGAGCGCGTCGATCAGGCGCTGGAAGTACTCCTTGGTGTGGCCCTGGGACCACGGGTGGATGGCGCCCTCGTCGAGCGACTTCTCCTCGTCCGGGATCACCAGCTCGGGGTCGACCTCCATCCGGTTGCCGAGGCCGGAGCACTCCGGGCAGGCGCCGAACGGCGAGTTGAAGGAGAAGGAGCGCGGCTCCAGCTCCTCGAAGGAGACGTCGTCGTACGGGCAGTAGAGGTGCTCGGAGTACATCCGCTCGCGCTCGGGGTCGTCGTCCGGGAGGTCGACGAAGTCGAGCACCACCATGCCGCCGGAGAGCTTGAGGGCCGTCTCGACCGAGTCGGTGAGGCGGCGCTTGGCGCTCTCCTTGACCGTGAGGCGGTCGACGACCACCTCGATGGTGTGCTTCTCCTGCTTCTTCAGCGTCGGCGGCTCGGTCAGCTGGACGGTCGCGCCGTCCACCCGGGCACGGGCGTAGCCCTTGGACTGCAGGTCGGCGAAGAGGTCGACGAACTCGCCCTTGCGCTCGCGCACCACCGGGCTGAGCACCTGGAAGCGGGTGCCCTCGGCGAGCTCCAGCACCCGGTCGACGATGGCCTGCGGGGACTGCCGGGCGATCGGCCGCGAGCAGTGCGGGCAGTGCGGCTTGCCGATCCGGGCGAACAGCAGGCGGAGGTAGTCGTAGACCTCGGTGATGGTGCCGACGGTGGACCGCGGGTTGCGGCTGGTGGACTTCTGGTCGATCGAGACCGCGGGCGACAGGCCCTCGATGAAGTCGACGTCGGGCTTGTCCATCTGCCCGAGGAACTGCCGCGCGTACGAGGACAGCGACTCGACGTAGCGGCGCTGGCCCTCGGCGAAGATCGTGTCGAAGGCCAGCGAGGACTTGCCGGACCCGGAGAGGCCGGTGAAGACGATGAGGGAGTCGCGGGGCAGGTCGAGCGAGACGTTCTTGAGGTTGTGCTCGCGAGCACCGCGGACGATCAGGCGGTCGGCCACTGCTTCTGGCGCCTTTCTCCGGGGGAGGTGGGCTTCGGGGGGGCATGGTTCGAGGGCGTGGGACGTGAGGGCGGTCGGTGATCCACCGGTCCACCGCGGCCCGGCCCCGGGCGGGCTCCGCGGCGGCTGCAGCGGCAGCGGCCGCGGGCATGCCCCAGGGGGACCAACCGGCGGGACGGGCGTTTTCTTCCGACTCGGGACGGTCAGCCTATAGCGCAGGCGTTCGAATATCGACCTTGTCCAGTGGAGACCACCCGAATGAGTGACGCGCTCCCGACACGTTGATCATCAGGACGGGAAAAGCGCCAGCTCGGCGCCGTGGCCGGGCGGTAGCGTCGCCGTGACAACGACCGGTGGCCCCCGCGGGAAACGCCGGCCACCGCACCGCGCACCACCGGGAGACCGCCCATGACCGCCCCCGAGTCCGCAGGCATCCCGCCCGAGGCGCCCGCCGCCAGGGCCGCCGAGAGCCTCAAGGCCGTCGCCGACGGCACCGCGCACCTGCTGCGCACGGTCGCCGGGCTCGCCCCGGAGGCCGTCGCCGCGCCCTCCGCCCTGCCCGGCTGGACCCGCGGCCACGTGCTGGCCCACCTGGCGCGCAACGCCGACTCCCTGGTCAACCTGCTGGAGACCGCCCGCACCGGTGTCGACATCCCGCAGTACGCCGGTCCCGAGGCCCGCGAGCAGGGCATCCGGGACGGCGCAGGACGTCCGCTGGACGTCCAGCTCGCCGACCTGCAGCAGACCGCCGAGCGGCTCGCCGCCACCGCCGCCACCCTGCCCGACGCCGCCTGGGACGTCCCGCTGCGGCACCGCACCGGCTACGTGTTCCCGGCCTGCGAGGTGCCCTGGAAGCGGCTGATGGAGGTCGAGTACCACCACGTCGACCTGGACGCCGGCTACACCCCCGCGCACTGGCCGGAGTCCTTCGCCGCCGCCGAGCTGGCCCGGCTCGCCGGGCGGCTCGCCGACGTGGAGGGCCTGCCGGCCGTGCTGCTGGTCGCCGAGGACACCGGCGCCCGCGCCCGGATCGGCGGCCCGGAGGGCACCGAACTGACCGTGGAGGGGCCCGTCCGGGGGCTCACCGCCTGGCTCTCCGGCCGCTCGGACGGCGACGGGCTGCAGGTGCACCGGGCCGGTGTCCCCGTGCCCGGGCCGCGGTCGGTGCTGCCCCCGCTTCCGCCGCTGAACTGAACAGGCGATGATGCAGGTGACGGACTTTCAGCCGGTACCCGGCCACGACCATCGAGGAGCAGAGCGATGACCTACCACGGAGCGGTCAAGGTCGGCGGTCCGCCCGACGTGCGGGAGCTCGCCCACCTCATCGTCACCAAGGTGGCGGTCGGCCCGTACGACAACAACGCCTACCTGCTGCGCTGCCGCGCCACCGACGAGCAGCTGCTGATCGACGCGGCGGCCGACGGCCACGTCCTGCTGGAGACGGTGGGCGAGAGCCTGGCCACCGTCGTCACCACCCACCGGCACCGCGACCACTGGGCCGCCCTGGCCGACGTCGTGGCCGCCACCGGCGCCCGCACGGCGGCCGGCCGGATCGACGCCGAGGGCATCGACGTCCCCACCGAGCTGCCGCTGGACGACGGCGACGTGCTGCGGGTCGGCCAGGTCGAGCTCACCGTCCGCACCCTGGTCGGGCACACTCCGGGCGCGATCGTGCTGATCTACGACGACCCCCAGGGCCACCCGCACGTGTTCACCGGCGACTGCCTCTTCCCCGGCGGCGTCGGCAACACCTGGAAGGACCCGGAGGCCTTCGCCAGCCTCTTCCGCGACGTCAACGAGAAGATCTTCGACGTGCTGCCGGACGAGGCCTGGGTCTACCCCGGCCACGGCAACGACACCACGCTCGGCACCGAGCGCCCGCACCTCGACGAGTGGCGCGAGCGCGGCTGGTGAGCGGCGGGCGGGGCGGCCACGCCCCACGACAGCGCAGCGGCGGGGTGTGACCGGTCCCCTCGGTCGCACCCCGCCGTGCGGGATCGGGCGGGTCAGACGTCGGCGCCGTCGCGCTCGTCCGCCTTCGCCAGTTCCTCGCGCTCCTGGCGGCGCGAGGCGATCAGGCTGGTCACCGTGGTCACGGCCAGCACCACCACGATGAAGCCCAGCGAGACGCCGATGCTGATCTCCGGCACGTGCACCCCGCTCTCGTGCAGGGCGTGCAGCACCAGCTTCACGCCGATGAAGCCGAGGATCACCGACAGGCCGTAGGCGAGGTGGACCAGCTTCTTCAGCAGGCCGCCGATCAGGAAGTACAGCTGGCGCAGACCCATCAGCGCGAAGGCGTTCGCGGTGAAGACGATGTACGGGTCCTGGGTCAGGCCGAAGATCGCGGGGATGGAGTCCAGCGCGAACAGGACGTCGGTGGTGCCGATCGCCAGCATGACGATCAGCATCGGCGTCATCAGCCGGCGGCCGTTCTCCACGATGAACAGCTTGGTGCCGTGGTACTTGTCGGTCGCCGGGAAGCGCTTCTCGATCGACTTGAGCAGGCGGTTCTCCTCGAACTCCTCCTCCTCGTCGGAGCGGGCGTCCTGGATGAGCTTCCAGGCCGTCCAGATGAGGAACGCGCCGAAGATGTAGAAGACCCAGGAGAAGGTGGAGACCAGGGCCGCGCCGCCGGCGATGAAGATCGCCCGCAGCACCAGCGCGATGATCACACCGAACATCAGCACGCGCTGCTGGTAGATCTTCGGCACCGCGAACTTGCTCATGATCAGGATGAACACGAACAGGTTGTCGACGCTCAGCGACTTCTCGGTGATGTAACCGGCGAAGAACTCGCTCGCGGGCTGCGAGCCGTACTGCTTCCACAGGAAGCCGCCGAACAGGACCGCCAGGATGACCCAGACGGTCGTCCAGATCCCGGCCTCCTTGATCGAGACCTCGTGCGGCTTGCGGCCGCCGATGAAGAAGTCGGCGACGATCAGGGCGATCAGCACCCCGATCGTCCCGATCCACAGGCTCAGCGAAACGTCCACGTCTGCTCCTCCGGCAGGTAGGCGAACAGGCATCGTCACTGCCGGAGGTCTCTTCCACCCTGCGGCTCACCGATGGAGCGCGCGGGCCAGCACCCCGGGACACCCGATGGGCGGACGTCCGTGATGACGGGGCTGCTGCGGGGGAGTACTCCCCTCCGCTCTCCCGCCGAGGCTAACAGAATCACCAAGACAAGGTAAAGAAGGTAAAGGGCCGTCAGGGGGATCGCTCGCGATCGCGCCTCAGAGGAACGGCTCGATGGCGGGCAGCATGTCCTGGAAGGTCCTGGCCCGGGCCGGTGCGCCGATCGCCTGCATCGCCCAGCCGCCGCCCGGCTCCCGGAACACCTTGGCCATGATCTGGCCGGTGTGCCGACCGCCCGCGGCCAGCTCGTACCGGGCCAGTTCCTGCCCGGTGGCCTCGTCGACCAGCCTGCAGTGCGCGTCCTGCACCTCGGTGAAGCTCTGCCCGGTGTACGAGCTGACCGTGAAGACGATCTGGGTGATGTGCACCGGGACGTGCAGCAGGTCGACCAGGATCGCCTCGTCGTCGTCGCCCGAGCCGACCCCGCCGGTCACGTTGTCCCCGGTGTGCTGCACCGAGCCGTCGTTGCTCGCCAAGTGCCGGAAGAACACCACGTCGGAGGGGGTCTTCTCGGCGTACAGCAGGGCCGAGGCGTCCAGGTCGACCTGGCGGCTGCGGGTGCCGAACAGGCCCCTGCGGGGCGCCGCCCGCCAGCCCAGGCCCATCCGGACCACCGACAGCGACTCCCCCGAGCTCTTCTGCAGGCTGACGCTCTGCCCCTTGGCCAGATTCACCGACACGGTGCTTGCCTCTCTCCTCAGCCCGGCGGGAGCGGTCCCACCGCGGCGCGACGACGGAACACCCCCTTGCCGTCCCCCGGCTGAGGCCCCCTTGCCCTGCGGCCGGCACCGCCGTCGGCGGCCCCGTACGGGCCGCGGGCGGCAAGTGCCCGCAGGCCAGCCTAGGGCCTGCGGGCACATGTCATGCAGGGTGCACCCCGGGCCGGTTCCCGGGCTGCGGCGGCGCTCAGGCCATCCCGGCCTCGCGCATCTGCCGGAGCTCCTTCTTCAGCTCCCCCACCTCGTCGCGCAGCCGCGCGGCGACCTCGAACTGCAGCTCCGCCGCGGCCGCGTGCATCCGGTCGGTGAGGTCCTGGATGAGCTGGGCGAGCTCGGCGGCCGGCAGGCTCTTGGCCGGCTTCCGGTCCGCGCCGAGCGCAGGGACGGGTGTGCGGGCCTTGCCGCCGCCGGCCCCGCGGTACCCGGTGGCGAGCAGCTCCTCGGTGTCCACGTCCTCCCGCGCCATGGTGGCCAGGATGTCGCCGATCTTCTTGCGCAGCGGCTGCGGGTCGATGCCGTTCGCCTCGTTGTACGCCTGCTGCACCGCCCGGCGGCGGTTGGTCTCGTCGATGGCGAGCTCCATCGCCGGGGTGATCCGGTCCGCGTACATGTGGACCTGGCCGGAGACGTTGCGCGCCGCACGGCCGATCGTCTGGATCAGCGAGGTGCCCGAGCGCAGGAAGCCCTCCTTGTCCGCGTCGAGGATCGCCACCAGCGACACCTCGGGCAGGTCCAGGCCCTCGCGGAGCAGGTTGATGCCGACCAGCACGTCGTACTCGCCGGCCCGCAGCTCGCGCAGCAGCTCCACCCGGCGCAGCGTGTCGATGTCGCTGTGCAGGTACCGGACCCGGATGTCGAGGCCGAGCATGTAGTCGGTCAGGTCCTCGGCCATCTTCTTGGTGAGGGTGGTGACCAGGACGCGCTCGTCCCGCTCGACGCGGGTGCGGACCTCGTGCACCAGGTCGTCGATCTGGCCCTCGGTCGGCTTGACGACCACCTCGGGGTCGATCAGGCCGGTCGGGCGGATGATCTGCTCGACCGTGCCGTCGCCGCGGGACAGCTCGTACTTGCCCGGGGTCGCCGACAGATAGACGGTCTGGCCGATCCGCCCCAGGAACTCCTCCCACTTCAGCGGGCGGTTGTCCATCGCGGACGGCAGCCGGAAGCCGTGGTCGACCAGCGTCCGCTTGCGGGAGGCGTCGCCCTCGTACATCGCGCCGATCTGCGGCACGGTCACGTGCGACTCGTCGATGACCAGGAGGAAGTCCTCCGGGAAGTAGTCGAGCAGCGTGTTCGGTGCGGTGCCCGGCTCGCGGCCGTCGAAGTGCATCGAATAGTTCTCGACGCCGGAGCAGCTGCCGATCTGGCGGAGCATCTCGATGTCGTACGTGGTGCGCATCCGCAGCCGCTGGGCCTCCAGCAGCTTGCCCTGCTTCTCCAGCACCGCGAGGCGCTCGCCGAGCTCCTTCTCGATGTCGTTGACCGCGCGCTCCATGCGCTCCGGGCCGGCGACGTAGTGCGAGGCCGGGAAGACGTAGATCCGGTCGTCCTGGCTGATGATCTCGCCGGTCAGCGGGTGCAGCGTGTACAGCGCCTCGATCTCGTCGCCGAACATCTCGATCCGGACGGCGAGCTCCTCGTACACCGGGAAGATCTCGATGGTGTCGCCGCGGACGCGGAAGGTGCCGCGGGTGAACGCCAGGTCGTTGCGGGTGTACTGGATGTCGACGAAGCGGCGGAGCAGCGCGTCGCGGTCGATCTCCTCGCCGACCTTGAGCGGGACCATCCGGTCCACGTACTCCTGCGGGGTGCCGAGGCCGTAGATGCAGGAGACCGAGGCGACCACGACCACGTCGCGGCGGGTGAGGAGGGAGTTGGTCGCGGAGTGGCGCAGCCGCTCGACCTCCTCGTTGATCGAGGAGTCCTTCTCGATGTAGGTGTCCGTCTGCGGGACGTACGCCTCGGGCTGGTAGTAGTCGTAGTACGAGACGAAGTACTCGACCGCGTTGTTGGGCAGCAGCTCGCGGAACTCGTTGGCGAGCTGGGCGGCCAGGGTCTTGTTCGGCGCCATCACCAGGGTGGGGCGCTGGAGCTTCTCGATCATCCACGCGGTCGTCGCGGACTTGCCGGTGCCGGTGGCGCCGAGGAGGACGACGTCCTTCTCGCCCGCCCGGATGCGGCGCTCCAGCTCGGCAATCGCCGCCGGCTGGTCGCCGCTCGGCTGGAAGGGGCTGACGACCTCGAAGGGCGCCACTGACCGCTCGATACTCGTGATGGGTCGCACGGGTCCACCGTACGACCCCCCACCGACAACCGAGGCAGGAATTCGCAGCCGGCCGGCCCGGAGTGGGTCGCTAGCGGGCGCTGTCGCGGGCGAGGGCGACGAGGCGGGAGATGGCGCGGAGGTACTTCTTGCGGTAGCCGCCGCGGAGCATCTCCTCGGGGAAGACCTGGTCGAAGGGGATGCCGGAGGCGGTGATCGGGAGTTCGCGGTCGTACATGCGGTCGGCGAGGACGACCAGCCGCAGCGCGGTGGACTGGTCGTCGACCTGCCGGACGCCCCGCAGGAAGACGGAGTGGACCTCGTCGAGGAGGGCGCCGTAGCGGCTCGGGTGGACGGCCTTCAGGTGCTCCAGCAGGGCGTCGAAGTCGTCGAGGGAGGCGCCGGGGGTGGCGGCGGCGCGGGCGGCGACCTCGTCGTCGCCGTACGGCGGCGGGGCCTCGGGCAGGCCGCGGTGGCGGTAGTCCTGGCCGTCGATCCGGACGGGCCGGAAGTGGGCGGAGAGGCCCTGGATCTCGCGGAGGAAGTCGGCGGCGGCGAAGCGGCCCTCGCCGAGCTTGTCCGGGAGGGTGTTGGAGGTGGCGGCGAGCTTGACGCCGTTCTCGACGAGGCGGCTGAGCAGGGTGGAGACGAGGACGGTGTCGCCCGGGTCGTCGAGTTCGAACTCGTCGATGCACAGCAGGCGGTGCCCGGAGAGGGTCTCCACCGCGCCCTTGAAGGTGAGGGCGCCGACCAGGTTGGTGAGCTCGACGAAGGTGCCGAAGGCCTTGGGCCCGGGGGTGGCGTGCCAGAGCGAGGCGAGCAGATGGGTCTTGCCGACGCCGTACCCGCCGTCGAGGTAGATGCCGGCGGGGCCGGCCGGGGCGGGGGCGGAGCGGCGGAACCAGCTGCGCTTCGGGGCGGCGCCGCTGCCGTTGAGGGAGGCGGCGAACTGCTCCAGGACCTGCACGGCCTCGTACTGGCTGGGCTGGGTGCCGTCCGGGATGTAGCTGCCGAAGCTGACGCCGGAGAACCGCGGCGGCGGGACCATCTCGGCCACCAGTCGCTCGGCGGGGACCACGGGGCGGCGGTCGGTGAGGGCTGTCACGGCGGCCGTCTCGGAGGCGGTGGCGTCGGCGTGGGGGGCTGCGGGCACGGTAGTACAGGGTACGCCCCGTGGAAGACTCGCCACCATGCACCTCTTGATGAATCCGCTCACAGCCCCCGTCGCGGACCCGGCGTCGCTGGAGTCGTTGGCCGCGCTGTACGCGTACCCGGAGCAGGTGGCCGCGGGCCGCCCCTGGCTGCGCGCCAACATGGTGTCCAGCCTGGACGGCTCCGCCCGGCTGGAGGGGCTCTCGGAGGGGCTGTCGAGCGCCGCGGACAAGCGGATCTTCGGGGTGCTGCGGGCGCTGGCGGACGTGGTGCTGGTGGGTGCGGAGACCGTCCGGGCGGAGGGGTACCGGCCGGGCCGGGCGCGGGCCGAGTTCGCTGCGGCCAGGAAGGCGGCGGGCCAGGCGCCGGCGCCGGCGATCGCGGTGGTGAGCCGGGGGCTGTCCTTCGACCTGTCGGCGCCGCTGTTCACCGAGCCGCTGGTGCGGACGGTGGTGATCACCACGGAGGACTCCCCCGCCGAGGCGCGGCGGGCACTGGCGGAGGTCGCGGACGTGGTGGTGGCCGGGGAGCGGTCGGTGGAGCTGCCGGCGGCGCTGGCGGCACTGACCGCTCGGGGCTGGACCCGGCAGCTCACCGAGGGCGGACCGCGGCTGCTGGGCGGCCTCGCGGCGGAGGGGCTGCTGGACGAGCTGTGCCTGTCGATGGCGCCGCTGCTGACCGCCGGGGACGCGCCGCGGATCGCGTACGGCCTGCCCGTCGCGGACCTGCGGCCCATGCAGCTGGTGTCGCTGATCGAGGAGGACGGTTTCCTCTTCACCCGGTACCTGCGGGCGGAGCCCGGTCCGGCGGCCGGCTGAGGCGGCCCCGGTGGCGAGCCGGACCCGGGCGTGGCCCGTGTGGTGCGTGTGCAGCGTGAGGAAAGCTTCCGCCGGGCAAGATGAGGGCAAGCGGACCCGGGGGCCTGCACCGTCGAAGGGACTCACGTGTTCAAGACCGTACTGATGATCGAAAAGGCGCTGTCCGACGCGGACGTCGAACTGGTCACCACCCTGCACGGTGACGAGAAGGTGTCCTTCGTGGTGCTGATGCAGCCCCGCGGAAGACAGGACGAGTTGCTGAGAGCGCTCGACGACGTGGCGCTCGGCCATCTCGACAGAGCGGTGCACGAGCACGACGCGGCGGCGGGGCCCACGGTGGCCGGGGAGTCGCTGGAGCACAGCCTGCGCCACCTGCGCGCGGCCGGCGCCGAGGCCACCGGCCGGGTGGTCGAGGAGAACCCGCTGGACAGCCTGAAGGACGTGGTGGAGGAGCACGGCGCGGACGAGGTCCTGGTGCTCACCTCGCCGCACTTCGTCGAGGAGTTCTTCCACCGCGACTGGGCCTCACGGGCCCGGCACAAGGTCGGCGTTCCGGTGCTCAAGCTGTTCGCCAGCGAGTCCTGAGCCCGTCCGCCGGTGGTGCAGAATCGTCCTTGCGGAACCACCGCGAGGACGATTCTCGTCCTCCCAGTCCCCGGCTGTACGGAGCATCCCTTGAACGACGCCGCGCACGACCTGCACGCCCCGCACTTCATCGGCATCGGCGGCGCCGGCATGTCCGGACTGGCCAAGATCCTCGCGGTCCGCGGTGCCCAGGTCTCCGGCAGCGACGCCAAGGAGTCCGAGACGGTGCTGGCGCTGCGCGCCCTCGGCGCGCGGGTCTTCGTCGGCCACGCCGCGGAGAACCTGCCGGCCGGCACCAGCAGCGTCGTCGTCTCCAGTGCGATCCGCGCCGACAACCCGGAGCTCGCCGCCGCCCGGGAACGCGGGATCCCGGTCGTGCACCGGTCCGACGCGCTCGCCGCACTGATGGGCGGCCGCCGCGCGCTCGCCGTCGCCGGCACCCACGGCAAGACCACCACCACCAGCATGCTGGCGGTGAGCCTCGGCGAGCTGGGCCTCGACCCCTCGTACGCGATCGGCGGCGACCTGGACGCCCCCGGCTCCAACGCGCACCACGGCACCGGCGACATCTTCGTCGCGGAGGCCGACGAGAGCGACCGCAGCTTCCACAAGTACGCGCCCGAGGTGGCGATCGTCCTCAACGTGGAACTGGACCACCACGCCAACTACGCCTCGATCGAGGAGATCCACGAGTCCTTCGAGACCTTCGTGGGCCGGATCGTGCCGGGCGGCACCCTGGTGATCTCCGCCGACCACGAGGGCGCCCGCGAGCTGACCCGCCGCGTCGCCGGCCGGGCCGACCTGAACACCGTCACCGTCGGCGCCGCCGAGGACGCGGACGTGCGGGTCCTCTCGGTCAGGGCGCGCGGCATGTCCAGCGAGGTGACCGTCCTGCTGGGCGGCGAGGAGCTCTCGTTCACCGTCTCCGTCCCCGGCCGCCACTACGCGCACAACGCGGTCGCCGCGCTCGCCGCCGGCGTGGCCCTGGGCGTCCCCGCGGCCGACCTCGCGAAGGCGCTCGGCAGCTACACCGGCGTGCGCCGCCGCCTGCAGCTGAAGGGCGAGGCCGCGGGCGTGCAGGTGATCGACTCCTACGCGCACCACCCCACCGAGATGGCCGCCGACCTGGACGCGATCCGCGAGGCCGCGGGCGCCGGCCGGGTACTGGTGGTCTTCCAGCCCCACCTGTTCAGCCGCACCCAGCAGCTCGCCGAGGAGATGGGCGACGCGCTGGCCATGGCCGACGCCTCCGTGGTGCTCGACATCTACCCGGCCCGCGAGGACCCGATCCCCGGCGTCACCAGCGAGCTGATCATCGACGCCGCCCGCCGGGCCGGCGCCGACGTCGCCGCCGAGCACGAGTTCGCCGCCGCCCCGGCCCGCCTCGCCGCCATGGCCAAGTCCGGCGACCTGGTGCTCACCATGGGCGCCGGCGACGTGACCAACCTGGGCCCGGAAATTCTCGCCCGCCTCGCGGACGTTGCACCCGGAGCCTGATGGGAGGACTGTCGTGACCAACGAGATCCGGAAGACCGACGCCGAGTGGCGGGCCGAGCTGAGCCCCGAGGAGTACCACGTGCTCCGCGAGGCCGGCACCGAGCGCGCCTTCACCGGTGAGTACACCGACACCAAGACGGTCGGCGTGTACAGCTGCCGGGCGTGCGGCGCCGAGCTCTTCAGCAGCGAGACGAAGTTCGAGAGCCACTGCGGCTGGCCCTCCTACTACGCGCCGCTGGCCGAGGACCGCGTCGAGTACATCCAGGACACGTCCTTCGGGATGCGCCGGGTGGAGGTGCGCTGCGCCCGTTGCGGCAGCCACCTCGGCCACGTCTTCGAGGGCGAGGGCTACGACACCCCGACCGACCAGCGCTACTGCATCAACAGCATCTCGCTGAAGCTCCGGCCCGCCGAGTAGGACACGCCCCGGGCCGAGGCCCACGAGCGCGCTCCCGCACGCCCTGCCACCGCAGAGCCCCACCGTGCCAGACTGATCATCAGTCGGACCGCACGAGAGGACCACGGTGGCAGGGCGTCGCACTTCCGGAGTACTGGCCATGCTGGCGGAGGCGCAGCGCCAACAGCACCGCCGGGAGGAGGCGCAGCGCCGGGCCGACGCGGCCGCGCAGCGGCAGTACGAGCGGGCCCGGCGGGACGCCGAGCGGGCGGCGGCGCAGGGCCAGCGGGAGGCGCTGCGCGCGTACCGGCAGAGCCGCGAGGCGGATGCGGCGCGGCGGACGGCGGAGCTGGAGGCGCGGGTCGAGGAGCTGCGCGGGACGCTGGCGACGGGCCTGCGCGGGCGCGGCTTCCGCCTCGCGGACCTGACGGCGCCCACCGCCCCCTTCGACCCGGGGCAGCTGGGGGTGCCGGTGCCGATGCCGGACCAGTCCTGGTACCTGATACCGCCGCTGACAGGACCGCAGGCGTTCAACCCGGCGGCCCGCCGGGAGTGGGACGAGCAGGCGGCGCAGGCCCGCGCCAGGTTCGAGCAGGACTGGTACGCGGCGCAGGACGCCGAGCAGCAGCGGCTGCGGCAACTGGCGGAGTACCGGGCGGAGTTCGACGCCTGGCTGGCCTCGCGGCAGCAGCTCGCGACGCAGGCCGCCCGGCTCGCCGACGGGCTGCGCTCGGGCTCCGGCGGGGCCGTCGCGGAGTACTTCGAGACGGCGCTCGGCTGGCGCGGCGACTGGCCGGAGGGCTTCCCGCACGCGGCGGAGGCGGTGTGGGACGCGGGCGCCCGGCAGCTGGTGGTGGAGTGGCCGCTGCCGGACTTCTCGGTGGTGCCGGCGGTCGCCCGGCACCGGTACGTGAAGACCGACGACCGGGACGCCGAGGTGGCCCGCCCGGTGGGCGAGCGGCGCGCCCTGTACCGGGAGGTCCTCGCGCAGTGCGCGCTGCGGGTGCTCGCGGAGGCGTTCCGGGCGGACGCCGAGGGCCTGCTGGCCTCGGCGGTGGTGCACGGCGTGGTGGAGGCCGTCGACCCGGCGACCGGGCGGGAGGAGAGCCGCTGCCTGGTGTCGGTGGCCGCCGAGCGGGCCGACTTCCTGGCGCTCGACCTGGAACGGGTCTCGGCGGTGGACTGCCTGGTGGAGGCGCTGCACGGACGGCTGTCGGCGCGTCCCGACAAGCCGGAGGCCGTCCGTCCGCAGCCGGTCTCCGCACCCGCCGCACCGGTGCCGTCGGTGGCGGCGGACGGCGAGGGCCCGGACCTGTTCGCCATGGACCCGATCGCCTTCGAGGAGCTGATCGCCGAACTGTTCCGCCGCCGCGGCCTGCGCACCCGGACGACCGCGCGCAGCGGCGACGAGGGCGTGGACGTCCTCGCGGAGGACCCCGACCCGATCACCGGCGGACAGATCGTCATCCAGGCGAAGCGGTACCGGCACACCGTGCCGCCGGCCGCCGTCCGCGACCTGGACGCCACCATGGCCCGGTGCGGCGCCAACCGCGGCATCCTGGTCACCACCTCGGGCTTCGGCCCCGGGTCGCGGCGCTGGGCGGAGGGCCGGCCGCTGACCCTGGTGGACGGGCCGATGCTGGTGGCACTGCTCCGCGAGCACGGCCTGCCGGGCCGGCTCGGCACGGACGGCACGCGGCCGGCGGCGGGCCGCGGCGGCAGGCGGCAGGCGGCGGCGACCCCGGAGCCGGCGGTGCTTCCGGAGCCCACGGTGCTCGGGCCCGGGCAGAACGCGGTGCTGCCGGAGAGTGCGCTCGGTGCGCTGACCGTCCGCTTCTCCTCCGCGGGCGGGGACGCCGATCTGACGCTGCTGCTGCTCACGGCGGAGGGCCTGGTGCGCGGCGACGAGGACTTCGTCTTCTACCACCAGCGGGGCGCCGCGGCCGGGGCGGTGCTGCTCGGCGAGAAGGCGGTCGCGGACGGGCGGCGCAGCGAGTCGGCCGTCCTGCGGCTGGCGGACCTCCCGGCGGATGTCCACCGGGTCGCCGTCTCGGTCAACATGGACGCCGACTCGCCGCTGACCTGTGCCCACCTCGCCGACGCCGAACTGCTGCTGCACACCGGGGACGGCACCGGCTGGTCGTTCCGTCCGCCGTCGGACCCGGCGGTCTCGGCGATGCTGGTCGCCGAGGTCTACCGCTACCGGGCGGCCCGCGGCCCCGCCGTGTGGAAGGTCCGCGCAGTGGGCCAGGGCTGGGCCGACGGCCTGGCCGGCCTGGCCCGCGCCCACGGCGTGGACGTCGGCTGAAGCGCACTCGGGCGGCCGGTCCAGGGGCGCGTGGGGGCACCTCCCGGCCGAAGGCTGGACTACGCCCGCTGGTGGCGGGAGTTCACCGACTACGACCCCGGCACCGTCGAGACGCTGTTCGAGGCGACCTCCACCGGCCAGCTGGTGCTGGTCT
>NZ_JBFAXX010000022.1:0-121531 GCF_040680995.1 Kitasatospora sp. NPDC051914 | reverse complement strand
TTCTGCCTGTCCGTGTGGGCCCCACCCCCCCGGGGTGTGGGGAACTGCGCAGTTCCCGACGCCCCTCATCGGGTACCTGTCGCCTCAGACGTTGACGCCGTAGTCGAGGGCGATGCCGCGGAGGCCGGAGGCGTAGCCCTGGCCGATGGCGCGGAACTTCCAGTCCGCGCCGTGCCGGTAGAGCTCGCCGAAGACCATGGCGGTCTCGGAGGAGGCGTCCTCGCTGAGGTCGTAGCGGGCGACCTCGCGGCCGGTGGCCTGGTCGACCACGCGGATGAAGGCGTTGCGGACCTGGCCGAAGTTCTGCAGCCGGCTCTCGGCGTCGTAGATGGACACCGGGAAGACGATCTTCGCGACGGTGAGCGGCACGGCGCTCAGGTCGACCTTGATCTGCTCGTCGTCGCCGTCGCCGCCGCCGGTCAGGTTGTCGCCGCTGTGCTCGACCGAACCCTCCGGGCTGGTCAGGTTGTTGTAGAAGACGAAGTGCTGGTCGGTCAGCACCCGGCCGGACTCGCCGCACAGCAGTGCGCTGGCGTCGAGGTCGAAGTCGGCCCCGGTGGTCGAGCGGACGTCCCAGCCCAGACCGACGATGACCGCCGTCAGGCCCGGGGCCTCCTTGCTCAGCGAGACGTTGCCGCCCTTGGCCAGCGAGACTCCCATGGCTTCCCCTCCCGGAGTGCCGCACCGGGCCCGTCCGCCCGGCCGATCCGATCACTGTGACGCAAGAATCTACAGCACTGTAGAGGCCGTGCGGGCCGCCTCCGGAACGGACTGACGCGGCCTCACCGGGCGGTCGGGAGCGAACCGCTCAGTAGGATGGCCGCGCGCCGCCCCACCCGCGGCGTACAACAATCAAGGAGGGCCAGGCCTTCCGGGGACGCACGGGGAGGCGCCGCCATGGTCCAGGAACGCGAGCCCTCCGCCGGGGGGTTCCGGGCCCGCCGCCGAGGCCAGGGCGAACTGGAGGCCCAGGTGCTGGCGGTGCTGCGGGAGGCGCCGGGCCCGGCCACTGCGGGCTGGGTCCAGGAGCGCCTGGAGGGCGGTCTCGCCTACACCACGGTGGTCACCATCCTCTCCCGACTGCACGCCAAGAACGCCGTGTCGCGCACCCGTTCCGGCCGCTCCTACCGGTGGCTGGCCGCCTCGGACGCGGCCGGCCTGGCCGCCCTGCGGATGCGGCGGGTGCTCGACAGCGAGGCCGACCGCGACGCGGTGCTCGCCAGCTTCGTCTCGGCGCTGCTGCCCGACGACGAACCGCTGCTGCGGACCCTGCTGGACAGCGCCTCGGAGGGTCCGGGCAGGACCGCCGGCGGACCGTCGGCGGGTGACCGGCCGGCGGACCGCGAGGGCTGAGCGATGGGCGTCTCCGTCTTCCTCTTCCTCCCGCTCGTCCTGCCGCTCACCGCCCTGCCGATCTCCCGCCTCGCCGAGCAGCACCTGCACCCGCGCTCCGCGACCAGGCTGCTGACCGGCTTCGGCCTCGCCATGGCCGGGTGCAGCATGCTCTGCCTGGGCCTGCTCGGGGTGCTGGGCACCGCCCAGATCCCCGGCAACCCGCTGCCGGACAGCTGGTCCGACCCGGAGGTGCGCGACATCGTGCCCTTCCACGTCGAGGTCGGCGCGGGCGCGATCGCGATGCTCGTCGTGGTGCTCGCCGCGGTCGTCCGCACCCTCGTCCGCCAGGTGCGGGTCGGTACCCGGGCGCGCCGAGCGGTGGCGCACGTCCCGTACGGCGAGGGGCCCGCGGTGCTGCCGGACGACCGTCCGTACGCCTATGCGCTGCCCGGCACGCCGGGCCGGATCGTGGTCTCCACCGGCATGCTGGAGCACCTCGCCGAGGACGAGCGGGCCGCCCTGCTCGCCCACGAGCAGGCCCACCTGACGCACCGCCACCACCGCTACCGGCTGGCGACCCGGCTCGCGGCCTGCGTCAACCCGTTCCTGCGGCCGCTGCACCGGGCGGTCGCCTACGGCACCGAGCGCTGGGCCGACGAGGAGGCCGCGGGCGCGGTCGGCGACCGCCTGGCCACCGCCCGCGCCGTGGCCAGGGCCGCCCTGGTCACCCACCGCGCCGCCGTGCCCGGGCTGGCGGCCTTCGCCGATCCGTCGCCCGGCCCGGTGCCGCGGCGGGTGGCCGCACTGCTCGGCCCGGTGCCCTCCGGCCGCGCCTGGCCGCCGGCGCTCAGCCCGGCCGGCCCCGCCGCGATGCTCGCCGCGGCGGGCACCGCGGCCTCCGCCCTCTCCGCCCTGAACGCCGCCACCGCCCTCCTCCTGATCCTCAAGGCCGCGACCCCGCTCTAGGGCCCGGGTGCACCACGAGGGGCGCTGGGGGCACCTCCCGGCCGAAGGCCGGGGGCGGAACTGCGCCCCTGAATCGACCGCCCGAGTGCCTTCCGAAGACGCGCCCCCGGGGCGGACGGGGTCAAGGGTGGGCAAAGTACGATCGTCGCGGCCTCACCACCCGACTCGGTAAGGAGAGCACCGATGGTGTTCAAGCGGCTTCTCGGCGCCCTGGGCGTCGGCGGACCCACCGTGGACACGGTCCTGTCCACGCCGACCGTCCGCCCCGGCGGCACGATCTTCGGACAGGTCAACCTGGTCGGCGGTGAGCGGGACGCCGAGATCAACGGCATCACCCTCAGCCTGATCGCCCGCGTCGAGGTCGAGTACGAGGACCACGAGGGGCACACCAACAAGACCTTCGCCTCGGCGGCGGTCAGCGGGCCGCTCCGCCTGGCGGCGGGCGAGCACCGCGCGGTTCCGTTCTCGTTCCCGGTGCCGTTCGAGACCCCGGCGACCTCCATCGCGGGCCAGCACCTGTCGGGCATGGCGCTCGGCGTCCGCACCGAGGTGGACATCGCCGGCCAGCTGGACAAGGGCGACGCCGACCCGGTGGCGATCGAGGCCCTGCCGGTGCAGCAGCGGGTGCTGGACGCCCTGCTGGCGCTGGGCTTCCACTTCACCCGGGCCGACCTGGAGGCGGGCCACATCCGCGGCACCCGCCAGACGCTGCCCTTCTACCAGGAGATCGAGTTCCGCGCGGCGCCGCAGTACGCGCACCGCTGCAACGAGATCGAGGTGACCTTCATCGCCGACCCGCACGGCGTCGAGGTCGTCCTGGAGTTCGACAAGCGCGGCTTCCTGCACGGCGGCGACTCGGTCCGCACGTACCACCTCGACCACGCGGCGGCCCAGCAGGACCTCACCGCGGTGGTGGACGGCTGGATCCGCGCCGCGCTGTAGCGGCAGCAGGAACCCGAACGACGGCGGACCGCCGGGGCGCATCCCTCGCCCCGGCGGTCCGCCGTTCCCGTTCCCCCGTCCCCCGATTCCCCCATGCCCGGCCGGGGTTACTCGACGACGAGCTCGACCGGGATGTTGCCGCGGGTGGCCTTGGAGTACGGGCACACCTCGTGGGCCTTCTTGATCAGCAGCTGGCCGGTCTCGCCGGAGAGCTCCTCCGGCAGCTCGACGCGCAGCACGACGGAGAGCCCGAAGCCGGTGTCGTCCTTGCCGATGTTGACCTCGGCGGTCACCGAGACCTCGCTGGTGTCCACCCGCATCTGCCGGCCGACCAGGCCGGCGGCGCTGGCGAAGCACGCCGCGTAGCCCGCCGCGAAGAGCTGCTCGGGGTTGGTGCCCTGCCCGTTGCCGCCGAGCGCGGGCGGCATGGCGAGCGGCAGGTCGATCTGGCCGTCGGAGCTGACGGCCCGGCCCTCACGGCCGTTGGCGGTGGCGACAGCGGTGTACAGCGCGTCCATGGACCAGTCCCTCTTCTCGGGTCGGATCGGCGGCCCGGTGCCCGGGCCGCCCCGTGGCCACAAGTAGAGCACACAACTGAATTGCGAACAACTTAAATGCTCGCGGCGCGGCTATCCTTGGACTCATGACCGTGCTGCCCGAGGTGCCCGAGGAGGAGCTGCTCCGCCTCGACCGCCAGATCTGTTTCTCCCTGTACGCCGCCTCGCGCGCGTTCAACGGCCTCTACCGGGTCGTCCTCAAGGACCTCGACCTCACCTACCCGCAGTACCTGGTGATGCTGGTCCTGTGGGAGTACGGCGACCTCCCGGTCAAGGAGATCGGTGAACGGCTGCGGCTCGACTCCGGCACGCTCTCCCCGCTGATCAAGCGCCTGGAAGCGTCCGGCCGGGTGCGCCGCGAGCGCAGCACCGAGGACGAGCGCTCGGTCACCGTCCGCCTCACCGAGGAGGGTGCGGCCCTGCGCGAGCAGGCCCTGCAGATGCCCCGCGGGATCCTCAGCGCCTCCGGAGTCTCCCTGGAGGAGATCGTCGGACTGCAGCAATTGCTCGGCCGCATCACCACCGCCCTCGACACGGCCACCGCAGCCGCGGGCTGACCGCCTCCGGTCCCCGGCCGCGCGGGCCGTGCGTGTCGCCCGTCCGGGCGCGGCCGCGCATGATCGGCTGGGTGCCCATGAGGACCCTGCTCGCCGCGCTTGCCGTGCTCGCCGCCGCCACCCCGTCCGCCGCCGCCCGGGACGTCCACCCGGCCGGGCCCGACGCCGCCCTGGTGGACGGCTTCCTGCGCGCCTACCGGGACGCCGTGCTCGGCCTCGGCGACAGCGGGCTCACCCCGTCCGAGGTGCGCGCCGAGTGGCTGGCGCCCGAACTCAACCGCCGCCTCGACGACTGGCAGGCCCGCCACGGCGGCACCGACCCGGTCTTCCGCGCCGGCACCCCCGACTCCTGGACGGTGCACGCCGAGGGCGGCGCCGCCGGGCTCGGCCTGGTCCGGGTCGTCGAACACCGGCCGGGCGGGCCGGACCGGTGCCTCCGGTACACCGTCCGCGACGCGGACCGGACCGTCGCCGGCCTCCGCGACAGCCCCGCCTGCACGGGCTGACCCGGACGGGCCGATCCCGGAAGGGGCTGGCGTTGACGTCGGCGGCAAGGTCTACCGTCTCAGGCATGCGGATCGGCGAACTGGCCCGCCGCGCGGGCACCACGACACGGGCACTGCGGTACTACGAGTCGCGCGGGCTGCTGCCCGCCCGGCGGAACGGCAACGGCTACCGCGAGTACGACGAGGAGGACCTCCGGCTGCTCCGGCAGATCCGGACGCTGCAGGACTTCGGGTTCGGCCTGGAGGAGACCCGGCCGTTCGTCGAGTGCCTGCAGGCCGGCCACCCGGCCGGCGACTCCTGCCCGGCCTCGCTGGACGTCTACCGGGCCAAGCTCGCCGAGCTGGACGGCGTCATCGGGCGGCTGCAGGCCGTCCGGGACGAGGTCGCCGCCCAGCTCGCCCGCGCCGAACTCGAAGCCGCCGCAGACCTCCCGGGCGGCCCCGAACCCCGCTGCGGCCTCACCCCGCACGGGGGTGCCGACTAGGGCGCGGGGGCGCCCCTGAACCAACCATCCGAGTCCGACCGAAAGGACCACCCATGGCCGTCCCCGGAATCGACGCGGTCACCGACGAGACCTTCGCCGCCGAGGTGCTGGCCGCCGACCGGCCCGTGCTGGTGGACTTCACCGCCGAGTGGTGCCCGCCGTGCCGCATGATCGGGCCGGTGCTGGCCGAGGTCGCCCGCGAGGAGGGGCACCGGCTGCGCGTCGTCCAGCTCGACGTGGACACCAATCCCGAGGCCCGGGCCCGGTACGGCGTGATGTCGATGCCCACCCTGATGGTCTTCCGCGGCGGCGAGCCCGTGAAGAGCATGGTCGGTGCCCGGGCCAAGGCGAAGCTGCTGCGCGAACTCGAAGACGTGGTCTGAGCTCGCGGGGGTGGGCGGCGGCCTGTCCAGGACCGCCGCCCGCGAACCCGTCCGTACCGGAACGTACTCCTCCGCCATGCGGTTGTAAAGTGCAACCTCGTGGCCGGTTCGGGACAGCCGACCGGGCCGCCGTACGGTGGTCCCCGGCATCCCCCACCGAAGGAGCACGCATGCCCGACCGCGACGCCGCCCTGGACGCCATCCAGCGCGAGCTCACCGCGTTCGCCCGCCGGGCCCGCCACAAGGCCGCGCAGATGCACCCCGGCCTGACGCTGGTCACGTACAGCATGCTCGACCTGGTGAAGGAGCGCGGCAGCTGCCGCGCCGCCGACCTCGCCGCCCACTTCATGCTCGACAAGTCCACGGTGAGCCGGCAGGTCACCGCCCTGGAGAAGCTCGGCCTGATCACCCGCGAACCCGATCCCGACGACCAGCGCGGCCAGCTGCTGCGGCCCTCCGCGGACGGCCTGCGGCTGCTCGCCGAGGCCGCCGAGCAGCGCCGGCTGGCCTTCCGCGAACGGTTCACCGGCTGGAGCGACGGCGACGTCGAGCAGTTCGCCCACTACCTGACCCGGTACGGCGCCGGGGACTGACGGCGCGCCGCCCCTCCGGGCCCGGCCGTACGCACCAGGATGGACCGCATGACCCGGATGACCGAGCCGCAGTGGCGCGCCTTCCTCAGCCACGGCACCCGCACCGCCAAGCTCGCCACCACCCGCGCCGACGGCCGCCCGCACGTCGCACCCGTCTGGTTCGTCCTGGACGGCGACCACCTGGTGATCACCACCGGCAGCACCACGGTCAAGGGCCGCAACCTCACCCGCGACCCCCGGGCCATGGTCTGCGTGGACGACCAGCAGCCGCCGTACTCCTTCGTCCTGGTCCAGGGCCGCGCCGAGATCTCCGAGGACCCGGACGAACTCCGCCACTGGGCCGGCCGGCTCGGCGCCCGCTACATGGGGGAGGAGCGCGCCGAGGAGTTCGCCGCCCGCAACGGCGTCCCCGGCGAACTCCTCGTCCGCATCCGGATCGACGAGGTGAACGCCCAGGGCGCCGTCTCCGGCTGACCGTCCGCGGGAAGAACCCGCCCGCGGCCCGTTGTTGGACGCCGTTGCCGGCCACCGTCGGCGCCGTCACCACGACACCACGGAGCCCCCATGGCCGACCGGGCCCAGCGCCGCTTCCTCTTCCTGCTCGGCTCCACCCGCTCCGGCGGCAACGCCGAACTGCTCGCCCGTCGCGCCGCCGAGCACCTCCCCGCCGGCGCCGAGCAGCAGTGGCTCACCCTCACCGACCTGCCGCTGCCCGCCTTCGCCGACCAGCGCCACGACGGCGAGTACCCGCCGCCCACCGGGCACGCCCGCACCCTGCTGGACGCCACCCTCGACGCGACCGACCTGGTGATCGTCTCGCCGCTCTACTGGTACAGCGTCAGCACGCCCGTCAAGCACTACCTCGACCACTGGTCCGGCTGGATGCGCGTCCCCGGCACCGACTTCAAGCGCCGGATGGCCGGCCGCACCCTCTGGGCCGTCAGCGCCTACGCCGGCAGCGACCCCTCCGACGCCGACCCGCTCGCCGGCATGCTCCGCCGCAGCGCCGACTACCTGTCGATGCGCTGGGGCGGCCTGCTGCTCGGCTCCGGCAGCCGGCCCGGCGACGTGCTCGCCGACGAGGAGGCACTGCTCGCCGCCAAGTCCTTCCTCGCCTCCGCCTGATCCGCCGGCTCCCCGGAAGCCGCCGGCTCCCCGACCGCACCCGGCCGCCCGAACAGCAGCGCCGCCAGCGCCAGGCCGGCCGCGGCACCCGCGCACTGCGCCAGCACGAAACCCGGCACCGAGCCGGGCGCGATCCCGGCCGGACCCTCGGCCAGCGCCCGGCCCGCGGTGACCGCGGGATTGGCGAACGCCCCCGAGGAGGTGCCCCAGCACGCCGCCGCGGCCCACCCGGCCACCGCCACCGGCGCCCACCGGCCCCGGCCGCCGAGCAGCAGCCCGCAGACCAGCAGCACCAGCACCCCGGTCGCCAGGCCCTCCGCCAGCCACAGCGGCCCGCCGGCCCGCGGCACCGCGGCGGGCCCCAGCAGCGGCCGGCCGAACATCGCGTTCGCCAGGGCCGCGCCCGCCGCCGCACCGGCCAGCTGCGCCGCCGCGTAGCCGCCCAGCTCCCCGGCGGACGGACCGCTGCCGTCCCGCCGCCCCGCCCACCAGCCGGCCACCGTGACCAGCGGATTGAGATGGGCCCCGGACACCGGCGCGAACAGGGCGATCAGCACGCCCAGCGCCAGGGCCGGGGCGAGGACGCCGCCGGCGGTGCCCCCGCCGCAGTCCCCGCCCGGCGCCGCGACCCGGAGCCCGGAACCGATCAGCACCGCGGCCAGCACCGCGGTGCCGACCGCCTCCGCGGCCAGCCGCCGGAACAGGGGGGTCGTCCTCATGCCGCCATCGTGTTCGGACGGCGGCGCGGCGACAATTGTCCGGTGCACCAGGCTGCGCCCCGGCCCGGGTACCACCGGCTCGGAGACTCGTACGGCCGGGGCCGGACGGAATCGGCTTGACCCTCACGCACCGTGAGGCCGGAGGGTGGAGGCCACGAGGAGGGAGCGACCGCGATGACCAGCTACTCGGTCGGCCAGGTGGCCAAGGTGGCCGGGGTCACCGTAAGGACCCTGCACCACTACGACGAGATCGGCCTGCTGTCCCCGAGCGGACGCACACCGGCCGGCTACCGCCGCTACGAGGAGAAGGACCTCGACCGGCTGCAGCAGGTGCTGTTCTACCGCGAACTCGGCTTCCCCCTCGACCAGGTCGCGGCCATCCTGGACGACCGGTCCGTCTCGCCGAACGAGCACCTGCGCCGCCAGCGCAGCATCATCGGCGAGCGGATCGAACACCTCCAGGAACTCGCCGCGGCAGTCGAACGAGCCTTGGAGGCGCAGAAGATGGGCATTCAGCTGACACCGGAGGAGAAGTTCGAGGTGTTCGGGAAGGACTACCAGGAGAGCTGGGAGGACGAGGCCGAGCAGCGCTGGGGCGGCACCGACGCCTGGAAGGAGTCCCAGCGGCGCACCGGCGGCTACACCAAGGCCGACTGGCAGCGCATCAAGGCCGAGGCCGACGGCCTCAACGCCCGCCTGGCGCAGGCGTTCACCTCCGGCACGGCGGCCGACTCCGAGGAGGGCGCGGCCCTCGCCGAGGAGCACCGGCAGCACATCACCGGCAACTTCTACGAGTGCACCTACACCATCCACCGCGGCCTCGGCGAGATGTACGTCGCCGACCCGCGCTTCACCGCCACCTACGACCGGATCGCCCCCGGTCTGGCGCAGTGGCTGCGCGACGCCATCCTCGCCAACGCCGACCGCCGCGAGTCCTGACCCGGCGCACGGGTCCTGGTCCGGCAGTTGCCGGTCAGGCCGCGCCGCGGCCGAAGGTGCGCCGGTAGGCGGTGGGGGAGACCCGCATGGTCCGCCCGAAGTGGTGCCGGAAGGTCGCGGCGCTCTCGAAGCCGACCGCGGTCGCGATCTCCTCGACGGTGCCGTCCGGCGACTCCAGCAGCGGCAGGCTCGCCGCGATGCGCTGGGCGGTGACCCAGCGCATCGGGCTGGTGCCGTTGCGGGCGGTGAAGTGCCGCAGGTAGGAGCGGTCCGACATTCGGGCGGCGCGGGCCAGCAGCGGCACCGTGAGGGGCTCGGCCAGGTGGTCCAGCGCCCACTGCATGGAGCGTGTGACGCCGTCGTCCTCCGCCGCCACCGGTGCGACCGCCGCTTCGATGAACTGGGCCTGCCCGCCGCCCCGGTGCGGCGGCACCACGAAGCGGCGGGCCACCGTGTTGGCCACCCGGGCGCCGTGGTCCCGGCGCACCAGGTGCAGGCACAGGTCGATGCCGGCCGCGCTGCCCGCGCTGGTCAGCACCGAGCCGTTGTCGACGTACAGCACGTCCGGGTCGACCTTCACCGCCGGGTGGCGCTGCTGCAGCAGGCCGGCGTATCGCCAGTGGGTGGTGGCCTCCAGGCCGTCCAGCAGGCCCGCGGCGGCCAGCGCGAAGGCGCCCGAGCAGATCGAGACGATCCGGGCGCCGCGTTCGTGCGCGGTGCGCAGTGCCGCCACCAGCCCGGGGGAGACCTCGCCGCCGAAGGCGTTGGGGACGGCCACCACCATCACCGTGTCGGCGGCGGCCAGTTCGTCCAGCCCGTGCGGGGCGGTGAGGGTGAAGCCGCCGACCGCGTTCAGCGGGGTGCCGGGACGGTCGGCGCAGACCCTGACGTCGTACCAGGGTGCGGCCAGCAGCCCGCTCAGTTCGGGCCGGGCCAGGCCGAAGACCTCGACGACGACGCCCAGTTCGAACGGGGCCATGCCGTCGAAGGCGTACACGGCGACGGTGTGCACCGGCTCCGGGCGGCGGCCGACGGAGACGGCTACCGGGCGGCTCGGCCGGCTGGCGTTCACGGCGCTCCCCTTCGTCCGGGCTGGCGGGATCTTGGCGAGTGTAGTCGTCACCGCCACTGTCGGGCGCCGGCGCCCGGCGGAAGGATCGGAGACGTCGCCGCACCGCAGTTCCCGGACCGTCAGGAGCCCGCAGATGACCGTCGCCGTCTCGCCCGTGACCGAGATCCCCGCCCTCGCCCCCGACCGCGCCTTCGCCTTCTTCGCCGAGCGCCTCGGCTGCCAGGCCGACCCCGCCGACGTCCGGTACGCGATGCGCGACGGGCAGCAGGACTTCACCCTGGTCGACGTCCGCGCCGAGGGAGCCCACCGCAAGGCCCACCTGCCGGGGGCCGTCAGCCTGCCCCTGGCGGAGATCACCGCCGAGCGGGTCGCCGGACTCCCGTCCGGCCTGCTGGTCGTGTACTGCTGGGGCCCGGCCTGCAACGGCTCCACCAAGGGCGCCATGCGGCTGGCCGCGCTCGGACGCGAGGTCAAGGAGATGATCGGCGGTCTGGAGTACTGGGTGCGCGAGGGCTGGCCCACTGAGGGCCGCCGCCCGATCGACCCGAAGGCCGCCACCCCCGCGGACCTCGGCCTGGTCTGCTGACCGCGGGCCCGGTGGGGTGGAGCCCGTGCAGGGGCCGGACTGTCAGTGCCCGGCCCTAATCTGAAGATGTGTCCGAGACCGGTTGGCGGTCCCGAGGCGGGCAGTGAAAAAAGCAGTGGGAGCCCGCCCCGTCCGTCGGGGAGGATGCTGCTTCGTCAGGACGAGGGCCCGGGGGACGGGGCCGGTGCGGCTGAGCCGACCGGTGGGCCTCGCCGTACACATCCACCACCACATCTGCAGCGATCTCTTTGGGGGGTCATGCCTTGAACGCGTCCGTTGTCTCCACTTTTGCGAATAACATCCCCGCTCCGATCCGGATGTCCGGCTGGGGCCGCCGCGGCGCCCGCCGCTGATCGATCATTCAGGTGCCCGGCCCTGCCGCCGGGCACCTCTTCGTGTTCTCGGCACGCCGTGGTGCCCGGTGCGGGCGCCCGGAAAAATTCTCCGCACCCACCTGCAACCCCCCGACGGGACGCACGTCCATCAGGACGGGAGCCGGGGGAACGGAGCCGGAGGGCCCGCCCGAGGCCGACCGGCGGCTCTCGCTCCGTCCGACGACCGCGCCGCACCCTGGGGGGATCTGCCATGGATGTGCCCGTTGTCTCCGCATCCGGGATGAAAAGTGCTCCGCCGATCGGCCGCTCCGGCTGGGGCCGCCGGGACCTTCGCCGCCCTGCCGCGACCGGCATGCGGGTCGCCCCGCAGGCGCACTGACGGCTCCTGGCGCAATCGCCCCGCCCATCACCATGATCATTGTGTTCCCGGTCGAGGGAGCCCGCGCCGCGCTCTACCAGCGCCACGGCGAGCACCTCGACGACCTCGACAACGCCCTCGGCTACCTGCGCACCTCGGTGGTCAACGGGGCCCGATCGGTGCTCCGCCGGCGCAAGACCGCCCGCGAGTACGTCCCGCCGCACGAGGCCGACGCCCCTTCGGCGGAGGACCGCGCCGTCCTCAACGACGAGCACCGGCGGGTGATCGTCGCACTCCAGGAGCTGACACCCCGCCAGCGCGAGGTGCTCGTCCTGCGCTACTGGTCCGATCTGCCGGAGGCGCAGATCGCCGAGACCCTGGGGCTCTCCCGGGGCGCCGTGAAGTCCACCGCCAGCCGGGCCCTGGACGCCCTGGAGAAGCAGCCGGAGAAGGCCCGATGACCGACAAGCCCACTCCCGAAGAGACGCCCGTGGAGCGCCTGCTGCGCGAGGCCCTCGACGCCCGCGCCTCCCTGGTGACGGCGCAGAGCCTCCGCCAGGACACCCCGCCCTCCCGCCGGCTCCGCCGCCTGCGGCCGGTCCTCACCCTCACCGTCCCGCTGCTGGGCCTCGCCGCCGCCGTCGCGATCGGCGTCGTCCGGATCGACGGCGACCAGGTCGCCAAGCGCGACGACACCCCGCCCGCCGCCACCCTCACCGCCACGCCCAGCCCCTCGGTCTCCGCCTCCGCCCCGCCCGGCCCGTCCGCCACGGCGACCGGGAGCGCGATCAACCCGGCCGCCACCGCGGGCACCCCGTACGAGTTCGGCAACGTCGGCCTGGAAGTCCCGGCCGGCTGGCGGATCGCAGCGGACGATCCCCTGCGACTCTGCCTGCTGAGCCCCGGCGCACCGGCGAGCGCGACGTACCACGACTGCCAGCCGTACGGAGTGATGATCGCCGCCTACTCCACCGCCGACCTCGAGAACGTCACCTGGCCGTCCGAGGCAGCTCTCGACTCGCCGTCGGGCTGGTCGCACCAGCCCTTCTGTCCGCTGTGGGGCAACCCGCACGTCCCGGCGGACACCACTGACTACCGGTGCGTCGGTGCCCCGCAACGATCCACGGAGACGATCAACGGACGCTGGGCGTCGATGACGAAATGGCAGGTCGCCTGCGGGGGCGAGCAGTTCACCGCCTGCATGTGGGGCTTCCACAAGGAGCAGGTCTTCGTCGTCGCCAACGGACTCAAGGCCGACTACGAGGGCGGCCTGACCTCGATCCTGAACAGCCTCGACGTCAGCGGGCGCGGAGACGTCCTGCACAAGGGCAGGGCCGGCGACATCAAGGTCCTGCTCGGAGAGCCGTCCTCGACCACCGAGAACGGCATCGAGACCGTCACCTTCCAGGTGACCCGGACGAACGTCGGCCAGACCTCCTACGGCCACGTCGAGCCGGTCGTCACCGGTCAGCGCGACGAGCAGGAGTTCGCCACCCCGACCGGGCCGGTCGAGGAGCGGATCCCGACAGGCACGCTGGAGCGCAAGGACGGCTCCTCCTGGACGGCCCTGCCGCTCAGGGCGGGTACGGGCATGGACTACGCGGGGCTGGGCCGCTCCGCCGCCTTCTCCCTGGCACCGGGCAGGAGCCGCACCCTCACCTACCGGATGAAGCTCACCACGAAGGACCAGCAGGGGGCGATCCCCGTGATCGGCCAGGCCTTCCTCGACACCGCGGGCGGCTCCTACACCAAGATCGGTGATGCGGCCGGCTCGGTGCCGATCCACCGGAACCGCTGACACGGCGGCGGCCGGACACCCCCACGGGTGCCCGGCCGCCGTGCGCGCCGTGCGGTCAGCCGGCCAGGCCGGCCATCCAGGACTCGACGTCGTCGGCGGTGCGGGGCAGGCCGGCCGAGAGGTTCTCGTTGCCCTCGGCGGTGACGAGGATGTCGTCCTCGATCCGGACGCCGATGCCGCGGTACTCCTCCGGCACGGTCAGGTCGTCCAGCTGGAAGTACAGGCCGGGCTCGACGGTGAGCACCATGCCCGGCACCAGCTCGGCGTCCACGTACTCCTCGCGGCGGGCGTGCGCGCAGTCGTGCACGTCCAGGCCGAGCATGTGGCCGGTGCCGTGCAGCGTCCAGCGGCGCTGCAGGCCCAGCTCCAGCACCTTCTCGACGTCGTACACCGACGGGTCGAGCAGGCCCCACTCCAGCAGGCGCTCGGCGAGCACCCGCTGCGCGGCGTCGTGGAAGTCGCGGAACCGGCCGCCCGGCTTCACCGCGGCGATGCCGGCCTCCTGGGCGTCGTACACGGCCCGGTAGATCTTGCGCTGCAGCTCGTTGAAGCGGCCGTTGATCGGCAGGGTGCGGGTGACGTCGGCGGTGTAGAGGGTGTGGGTCTCCACGCCGGCGTCGAGCAGCAGCAGCTCGCCGGGGCGGACCTCGCCGTCGTTGCGCACCCAGTGCAGGGTGGTGGCGTGCGGGCCGGCCGCGCAGATGGAGCCGTAGCCGACGTCGTTGCCCTCGACCCGGGCGCGGCGCCAGAAGGTGCCCTCGATCCAGCGCTCCGAGGTGGCGACGGCCTGGCCGAGCTCGCGGACGACGTCGGTGAAACCCTTCACCGTCGCGTCGCAGGCGGCCCGCAGCTCGCCGACCTCCCACTCGTCCTTGACCAGGCGCAGGCCGGACAGGAAGACCTTCAGCTCGTCGTCGCGCTCCTCGTCGAGCACCCCGGCCAGCGCCTCCTCCAGACCGGCGTCGTAGCCGCGGACGATGCGGGTGGGCACGCCCTCGACGGCGGCGAGCTCCTCGGCCGCCTTGCGGACGTCGCGGGCGGGCAGGCCGAGCAGCGCCTGCGCCTCCTCCAGGCTGTGCCGGCGGCCGACCCACAGCTCGCCCTGGCCGTCCAGCCAGAACTCGCCGTTCTCCCGGTCGGAGCGCGGCAGCAGGTACAGCACGAAGTCGTGGCCGCTGTCGCCCGCCGGCTCGGCGACCAGGACGGCGTCCTCGGTCTGGTCGCCGGTGAGGTGCACGTACTCGCTGGCCGCGCGGAACGGGTAGTCGGTGTCGTTGGCGCGGACCCGCAGCCGGCCGGCCGGGACGACCAGCCGCTCGCCCGGGAAGCGGGCGGACAGCTTCGCCCGCCGCTCGGCCGCGTACGGGGCCTGGGCGACCGGCTGCAGCCCGCGCAGCTCGGTGTCGGCCCAGCCGGACTTCATGGACGCGGCCAGCTCGTCGGAGACCTCCCCGTACAGGCCGTTCTTGCGGCCCTTGATCGGCTGGTCCTCCTCTTCGGCGGCCAGGCCCTCGGGGTTGTCGGACACAGCCGGGGTGCGGTCCTCGGTCACGTACGTCGCCTCCTTGCGCGCGTCTCCCCGCCCCGGGCACGTCGGATCGCGACGTGGGGGGCGGCCGTGCCCCCATGGTACGAGGACGGACCGAACGGTTGTCCGGGGCCGTCGGGTACGACCAGGGGCGGGCGGTCAGCCGAAACGGAGTGCCAGCAGCACCAGGTCCTCGGTGCCCGCGGTGTCGCCGCCGGTGACCTCCAGCAGATGGCTGCAGAGCCGGTCGGGGTCGAGCCGGACGTCCCGCGGGGCGTCGGCGGCCGCCCGGCGCAGCGCGGCCTGCCCGGCGTGCAGGCTCGGGCCGCAGCGGCGGGCGAGGCCCTCGGTGTAGAGGAGCAGCAGGTCGCCGCGGTCGGCGGTGAGGTCGACGCCGGGCGCCTCCCAGCAGCTGAGCACGCCGAGTGGGGCGGAGAGCGAGGTCTCGACGAACCGGGCGTCGTCGCGGCTGACCAGGATCGGCGGGCAGTGGCCGGCGCCGGCCAGGGTGACCCGCCGCTCGGAGGGCTGCACCCAGGCGTACACGGCGGTGGCGGTGCGCGCGGGCTCGGTGGTCTTGAGGAGGAGTTCGAGGTCGCCGAGGACGGAGACCGGGTCCTCCCCCTCGAGGACGGCGTAGGCGCGCAGGGCGGCCCGGATGCGGCCCATGGCGGCCGCGGCGCCGGGGGCGGAGGACGGGCCGGCGCCCGGGCCGTCCCCGGAGACGCTGCCGACGGTGAGGGCGAGGGTGCCGTCGGGGAGTTCCACCGCGTCGTACCAGTCGCTGCCGGTGGCGTTCTCCAGACCGGCGGTGACGCAGCGGGCGGCGAGCCGGGCGCCCTCCAGGACGGGCAGGCGGTCCGGCAGCAGGCCGCGGCGGAGCGCGTCGCTGGCCCGCCGGGAGCGGTCGGCGGCGAGCTGCCCGGCCAGCACGGGGGCGGCGAACTCGCAGTACCGGCGCAGGAGGTGCTGGCGCCGTTCGCTGGGCTCGGCGGGCTCGTCGTAGAACCAGGCGGCGGCGCCGAGCGGACCGTCCTCCGGGGTGCCGAGCGGCAGGGCGAAGCAGGCGCCGAGGCCGAGCTGGGCGGCGACCTCGCGGAACCGCGGGCCGACCGACGGGTCCCCGGCGAGGTCGGTGACGAGCAGCCGGCCGCCGTCCCCGGCCCGGCTGAGCAGCCCGGCGAACGGGCCGTGTTCGGCGGGGACGGTCTCCAGCGCGCCGATGCCCGAGCGGTCGAGGCCGAGGCCGACCGGGCGGCCGGCGCCGCGGGCGGTGGTGGTGATCAGACCGCGCCGGGCACCCAGCAGGGCCGCGCCGGACTCCAGGACGGCGGTCAGCGCGGCGTCCAGCCCCCGTGCGCGGGCGAGCAGCTCGGTGTGCTCGTGGAGGCTGGTGAAATCGGACAGCCATCCGGCCAAACGGTCCTGCAGGCCGCCGTCGGCCGGGTCGCCGAACTCGTCGCCGAACAGTGCGGGCAGCGGGAGCACCGGTGCCAGCACGGCGCCCGCGGGAGCCGGCCCGCACGGTGCCAGGTCCGACCCGAGCGCTCCCGTGCCGGGCAGCGCCGCACCGGACACGGCCAGTCCGCTCGGCTGGGCGTCGGTCATGTCGCAACTCCCCACATACTGGTACGTGTCACGCAGGACTCCCGAGACCGGACAGAACGAGTGCTATCTCACTGTTCGGCAGCAATCCACCACTTGTACACAGGCCGATCGGGGCATGTCCAGAAGCGTGACGGGGTCTCTGCCGACCGCTCGCGCGGACCGTCGCGGGAGGCGGCGGGCGTGCCGGGGCGGGCCCGCGGCCGCGCCGTGCGGCCGCCCGGCCCGGCGCGTCGCCTGACGCTCGGTCAACCTGCGGTCCGGATCGTATGCTTCCGCCTCGCGGCCGCTCCCCGGCCGGGGGCCGACTCACTCGTACGGTGGAACCGGCGGCCCGCAGCGCGCGTCCATCCGGCCGTATGAGGGATTCTCGTTCCAGGGGCGCACGTCCGAGGATCTTCCGCGCCCCTCCCTCGTCTCGAACCGCCCGCGCCCCGTGCGTCCACGGCGGTCCTGATCCCCACGGTCGCGGAGAGGAACGAGCACCCATGCGTCGGATGCAGTTGCGGTGGCCCGGAAGCCGCCGGCGGGAGCAGGGCGCGCTGCTGTTGGCGGCGCTGGAGGCGGCGGACCGCGGCTGGCCGGTGGTGCCCGGCGCGCGCGCCGTCCGGGGGATGTTCGGCCCGTGCTCCTGCGGGGAGCCGCGCTGTCCGCTGGCCGGCGCGCACCCGCACGACCCTCCGCTCGCGGCGGCCACCACCGACGGCCGGATGGTGCAGTGGTGGTGGGAGCACCGGGCGCCCGGCTCGCCGGTGCTGGCCGCCACCGGCGGCACGGTGTGCGCGGTGAGCCTGCCGACCGCCGCGGGGGAGCGCGTGCTGCGGTACTTCGCCGAGCTGGGCGTGCCCGTGGGCCCCGTCCTGGCCACCCCGTCGCGGTACGCGCTGCTGGTGGCGCCGTTCACGCTGGAGGAGCTGGGCGGGCTGCTCGCCGAGCGGCCCTGGGTGCCCGGCTCGCTGCGCTACCACGGCACCGGCGGGTACGTGCTGCTGCCGCCCTCGCAGACCGGCTCCGGCGGAGTGCACTGGGTGTCACCGCCGGCCGCGGACGGGCTGTGGCTGCCTCAGGTCGGCACCCTGCTGGAGGGGTTGATCGCGGCGAGCGTGGCCGAGCCGGACGGCAGCCGGCTGGCGTACTGAGCGGCGGCTCCCACCCGGGGCGGGGCCGGCGGCAGGGGCTCCGCGGGCCGACGACACGGGCTCCGCGGGAATGGAAAATCCGGTCGCTGGCGACGGGGGATGCACCAGCGACCGGACTGTTTAAACAGTAACAAAGATCCGGCGGGGAGCCAATTTGTCCGCCCATGGCCGACCTGGCATTTTCGTCCCGCCGCCAGAAATGTGACCGGAGTCACATTCCCCGTCAGTTCAGGGTGATCTGACGGCTCACCAGGTTGGCCCGGGCCCGGCGCTCCTCCGCGCTCAGCGGGGTGGTCTCGGCCAGCGCCTCGGCCAGTCGCCCGGCGAACTCGGCGGCCGGCTTCTCGCAGTCCGCCGCGGTGAACTCCAGCGGCAGGTCCCACACCGGCACGGTCAGGCCGTGCGCACGGAACGAGCCGACCAGCTTGGTGCCCTCGCCCAGCGAGGTCCGGTCGGCCGCGGCCAGCCGCGCCAGCGCGTCCAGCAGCTTCTCCTCCGGCACCGTCATGACCCAGCGCAGGTGGTTCTTGTCCGGGGTGCCGCACCAGTAGGCGGCGTCCACGCCGGCGACCTTCTCGGTCGGGATCGCCGAGGCGTTGGCGCGCTCCAGGGAGGCCGCGACCTCGCCGGTCGCGGACTCGGCGTCCTCCAGCCAGAACTCGAAGCCGGTGTGCACGGCCGGGGTGAACTCGGCCGAGGTGTCCAGCAGGTCCTGCAGGCGGCGGCCGCCCGGCACCGTCCGGCGGGACGGCACCGGAGTGCCCGGCTCGGTGGCCAGCGCCAGCTCCAGGGCGTCCGCCAGGTCCCGGCTCAGGTCGCCCGATCCCGACTGGGTCTGCAGGCCGAGCAGGATCGACCCGTCGGCGCGCCGCAGCGCCGGCCAGGCCAGCGGCAGCACGGTCGCCAGCGTCACCGACGGCACCTCGCCGACCGCGCCGTCGGTCACCCCGGCGGCCAGCGCCAGCGGCACCGTCGCGGCCGGCACCAGCTCGCGCAGCGCGACCCAGTCCGCCTCGCCCGGCAGGCCCTCGAACGGGCGGTGCACCAGCTCCTGCACCGCGTGCGCGGCCTCCCGGCCGTGGCAGGCCTTGTACCGGCGGCCGGAGCCGCAGGGGCACTTCTCGCGCGCGCCGACGACCGGGATCTCGCCGGTGGCGGTGGCGGTGCTGGTCTGCGACGAGGACTTTGCGGCCTTCTTGGCCATGGTTTCGGCTCCCGGGTACGGCGACAGTGCACCCGCAGCCTACTGAGGTTCGTGCCGCGCCCCGGTGCGGACGCACCCCCGCGCCCGACCGGCCGCAGCGCCGCCCCGCCCCGCACGCCCCGCGCCGGCCCGTTGCCGCGCCGCCGCTATGCCGCCGGTTCGTCCCGCTTGTCCGGCCGCAGCGCCAGGGCGGCCCAGACCGTGACCTCGCCGGGCGCGTCGCGGACGCCCCAGGCACTGGCCAGCTTGCCGACGATGCTCAGCCCGCGGCCGCCGCGGGCGGTCAACGAAGGGCTGGCGGGCAACGGCCGGGTGCTCGCCCCGCCGTCGGTGACCTCTACCGTGAGGCCGTCCGCATGCGTCCACCAGCGGACCAGGATTCCGTCCTGACCGGGTTCGCCCGGACGTTCCCTGGTGCCGTTCCCGGACACCGTGACCGACCGGGTGAGCAGTGCGTCGACCATGCCGGCCGCCGTCCGATCGCCGAGTTCCTCCAGCTTTCCCAGCGGCCGTGCGTATCGACAGGAATTGCTCAGCAGTTCGGAGAGGATCAACACCGCGTCGTCGATGACCGTGTCCGGTATCGAGCGATCGCCGAGCTCGCTGCGCATCCTCCGCCGTGCCGCTCCGACGCCTGCCGGACCGTGCGGCACCGCCATGGTCGACGAAGTCGGCCCTACCTTTTCGGGCACAGCACGCGCCACCATCAACGCCACCCCCGGGACCTCCTTCAGCGTCTGCCGAGGGATGGATGCCCCTGGAGAATGCGTCGGAAACAGCCGCGGGGCGATCACTCGCGGACATTTCAAGAGGCCGCGACGCACGGTATTCAACCTCTGATAAACCGCTTACGGTCCGTTGTGAAAGTCTTAGGAATTGAGCGTTCTCTGAGCATCCGTCAGCAGTTTGCGCTCCCCCGTGCGCGCTCCTTGCACTCCGATCCGCCGGGGTCGCGCGCTCAGCGGCCGAGCTGCGCCAGCACCTCGCGCGGGCGGTTGGTGATCAGCGCCTCCACGCCCAGCTCCACGCAGAGCTCGACGTCGGCCGGTTCGTCCACCGTCCAGACGTGCACCCGGTGCCCGGCCCGGCGCAGCGCCGTCACCAGCCCGGGGTTGCGCCGCACCAGCTCGATGCCGGGCCCGGCGATGCCGGCCCCGCCGGGCAGCGCACGGGTGCGGCCCAGCACCGGCAGCCGCCGCTCCAGCAGGTACACCGTCGGCACCGCGGGCACCGCACGGCGGATCCGGTGCAGCGACAGCTCGGAGAAGCTCATGATCCGGACGGTGGACTCCTCCGGGGTGCGCGGCAGCAGCCCGAAGCGGTCCAGCAGCCGCACCAGCTCGGCCTCCGTCCGGCCCGCGTGGCGGGTGGGGTGCTTGGTCTCGATCGCCAGCTCCACCGGGCGGCCGGCCTCGGCCACCAGCTCCAGCAGCCCCTCCAGGGTGAGGATCGAGCTCGGCCGCGGCGTGCCGGGCGAGTGCCAGGAGCCGAAGTCCAGCTCGGAGAGCTGGGCCAGGGTCATGGCGGAGACCACGCCCCGGCCGTCCGAGGTGCGCTGCACGGTGCGGTCGTGGACGCACACCAGCCGGCCGTCGGCGGTCAGCCGGACGTCGCACTCCAGCCCGTCCGCGCCGTCCTCCAGCGCCCGGGCGTACGCCTCCAGGGTGTGCTCGGGCAGCGCGGCGGAGGAGCCCCGGTGGGCGATGACCTTGACCGCCCGGCGGTCCCGGGCCTGGCCGCCGGCGGCCGGGGCGGCCTGACGGAGTTTCTGAGTGTCCACATCAACACCCTACGAGTGGTCCGATGTCGGGACGGATTCGCCACGGAAAACCCGCGGTGAACAGCTCCGTCCGGCGCCCCGGCGGGGCTGCGCGGGTCAGGCCGCGGTGCGGTCCGTCCGGCGCGAGGTGAGCAGTGCCAGGGCCCAGGTTGCCAGGGCCGGCACCAGGAAGCCGAACAGCGAGGCCGAGGTCCACGGCTGCGGGGTGAAGTGCAGCGCCGACTGCAGGTCCTTCCAGAAGCCGGTCCACCAGTCCGCGATGCCGGTCGGCGCGATGAACTGGTAGGTGGCGAAGCCCAGCGCCCACGGCAGCAGCATCGGCCACCGGGACGGCGCGTCCTGCGAGGTGTTCCAGCCGTACCGGCCGGCGCCGAGGAAGTAGTCCACCGCCAGCACCGCCAGCAGCGGCACGAACACCGCGCCGATCAGGTACAGGAAGTTCGCGTAGGTGGCGTAGAACTCGCCCTCCTGGATGCGCAGCGCCAGCAGCGTCACCAGGACGCCGATGCCGCCGGTGAGCAGGCGCCGGTCCACCTTGGGCAGCAGGTTGTGGACGGACATCGCGGTCGAGTACACGTTCGCGAAGGACTGGTCGGTCTCCCGGATCACCAGCACCAGGAGGAACACCCAGCCGGCCGCGACGCCGGTGAACGAGGAGAAGATCTTCGAGGTGTCGCCGCCCGACTGCAGCAGCGCGATCAGGCCGAGGATGTAGCACCAGGCCTGCGCCAGCGAGTAGCCGGCGAAGGTGCCCCAGTACGCCGAACCGGGGGTGCGGGCGTGCCGGGTGTAGTCGGCGGCCAGCGGCACGAAGGAGATCGACACCGCGATGATCGCGTCCGTCGCGGACAGGAAGCCGTCCCAGTTGCCCGCACCCGGGTCCGGGAAGCCCTGCCGGCCCAGCTGGACGGTGAAGTACACCATCGCCACGCCGACCGCGACCGCCACGTACTTGCGCAGCACCGCGATCGAGCCCAGCGGCCAGATGGTCAGCACCGTGGTCAGCACGCCGGCCAGCAGCACGAACAGCCAGCGCCAGCCCTGGGTGCCGGCCACGGTCTGCGCGCCGCCCGCGATCACGATCAGCTCGAAGACGCCCCAGCCGATGCACTGCAGGATGTTCAGCACCGTCGGGACGTAGGAGAGGCGGGTGCCGAACAGGCCGCGCAGCATCGCCATGGCCGGCGCGCCGGTGCGGGCGCCGATCAGCGCCGCGACGCCCAGCATCGCCGTACCGATCACCGTGCCCGCGACGATCGCGGTCACCGCGGCGGCGAAGGAGAGTTCGTGGCCGGGGAGGCCGAGCACGGTGACCGCGCTCTGGAAGCCGATCAGGCTGACGCCGAGATTGGCCCACAGCGCGAACTGGGCGCGGAAGTCGAGCGTCCGCGGAGGGGCGGTGTCCAGGACGAGCGGCGCCTCGACGCGCCGACCGGCCTCGACACCGGGAACAGGGGCAGGCGAAACAGCCGTCATGGCCGATACTCCCTACGCCGGCATTACCCGGACAGGTTCAGGCGGTCAGCGCCCCCTCGTCCGGCCCGGAACGGACCCGGCCGGTCGATCGGCGCACTCTCAGCCTGGAAGGTCCAAGCTCCCGCGTGTTCAGATTGGGACGACAGGCTAGCCGGACCCGCCGGGAACGCCAAGGCCCGGAGGTTTCCGTTCCGTATCGCGGGACCGCGGGCCGACATCCGCGCGCCGCCGCCGTGCGGATCCGCTCCGGTGCAGGTCGGAGGCATCCTGTCAGGGACGCCTAAGGATTCTTAGACGTTCTTCAGGGGGCTCCTTACGGCAACCGAATCCGACATGCGAAACACTGTGGGCCAAGGTCCTGTCAGCTATGGAGGTCGTCCTTGAGCACCGAGCACGCGAGTGGATCCACCGGGCCGCAGGAGGCGCAGCAGCAGCCCTCCGGCGAGCCCCGTACGGTGGTTCCGGCTCCCGACACCGCGGCGGCCGACGTGCCGCAGCCGGTCGTTGAGTCCGCGCCGACGCTCGCCCTCAGCAAGCTGAGCGAGCCGGCCCCGGCCGCGCCGTCCCCGTACATCGACGCGCCGCCGGCCGCCCCCGCGGCCCCCGCTTACATCGACGCCCCGCCGCCCGCGGCCCCGGCCGCGCCGTCCCCGTACATCGACGCCCCGCCGCCCGTGGTGGCGCCCCCCGTCCAGCCGCAGCCGGCCAACCCCTACGCGGCTCCGCCCGTCGCCTCCACCGACCCGTACGGCACGCCCTCGGCCCCGCCGCCGGCGCCGCCGATGCCCACCGGAGAGGTGCACCACCCCTTCGGCGCAGGCCACCCGGTCGGCGGCTGGGGGCACCCGGCGGGCGGCCCCGGCACTCCCGGTGCGGGCAACCCGGGCGAGCCCGGCGGCCCCGGCCACCCGTACGCCTCGGCCGGCAGCCAGCCCCCGCGCCGCAAGCGCGGCGGGATGGTCGCGCTGATCGCCGCGGTCGCCCTGGTGGCGGGCGTGGCCGGCGGCGCCATCGGTGCCGCCGTCACCGGCGACGACAGCTCCGGCGGCACCAGCCGCACCAGCACCACGGTCAGCGTCAGCGACAGCCGCAAGGTCACCGACCGCGCACCGGACTCGGTCGCCGGCATCGCCGCCAAGGCGCTGCCCAGCACCGTCACCATCAAGGCGCAGGGCTCGCAGGAGTCCGGCACCGGCACCGGCTTCGTCTTCGACACCGAGGGCCACATCCTCACCAACAACCACGTGGTCGCCCCGGCAGCCAGTGGCGGCAAGCTCACCGTCAAGTTCTCCGACGGCTCGTCCTACACCGCCTCGGTGGTCGGCCGCGCCCAGGGCTACGACGTGGCCGTGATCAAGCTCGACAACCCGCCGAAGGACAAGCTCAACCCGCTGCCGCTCGGCGACTCCGACAAGGTCGCGGTCGGCGACGCCACCATCGCCATCGGTGCCCCGTACGGCCTCGAAGGCACCGTCACCACCGGCATCATCAGCGCCAAGGACCGCCCGGTCGCCTCCGGCGACGAGACGGGTGCCCAGGCCTCCTACATGAACGCCCTGCAGACCGACGCCTCGATCAACCCCGGCAACTCCGGCGGCCCCCTGCTCAACGCCTCCGGCGCGGTGATCGGCATCAACTCGGCGATCCAGTCCAACACCAGCGGCTCCGGCCGGGCCGGCTCGATCGGCCTCGGCTTCGCGATCCCGATCAACCAGGCCAAGTGGGTCGCCGAGACGCTCATCAAGGACGGCCAGCCGGTCTACGCCATCCTCGGCGTGCTCCGCAACGACGACTACAAGGGCGACGGCGCCCAGATCCAGACCGCCGCCGTCCAGGGCACCCCGGCCGTCACCCCCGGCGGCCCCGCCGACCAGGCCGGCCTCAAGGCCGGCGACGTCATCACCAAGCTGGGCGGCATCCCGATCGACAGCGGCCCGACCCTGGTCTCCGAGATCTGGACGCACAAGCCCGGCGAGAAGGTCGAGGTCGAGTACACCCGCGACGGCAAGGCCGCCAAGACCACCGTCACCCTCGGCGAGCGCAAGGGTGACAACTGACCGCGTCCCGGAAACGGAGTGCACCGAACCCGCTCCGACCCGTTAGGCTGACCTCCGCCAGGAGGGTTGCCCGAGCGGCCTAAGGGAACAGTCTTGAAAACTGTCGTGGCCTCTGGTCACCGTGGGTTCAAATCCCACACCCTCCGCGCAGGTGGGTGAAACTGCCTGATCAGGGCGGGTGCCGTCAGCAAACCGGCACCCGCCCTTCGCGTTTCCCGTCCCGGACCGTCCCACTCGTGCACCCCTCCTGATCAGGGCGTGTGGAACACCCGTGGAACGGATTCGGCGTCCGACGAGCCGGGCCCTCGCCGTTGAGGAAGCGCTCGATCACGGCGTTGGCCTGCTCTTCCCGGCCATTGATCTGCCGGGACTGTTGCGGACCGTCACGGCGCAGTTCTGCCCGATCGAGCTGTCGTACGTCAGGAACGCGGTGCCATCCGCGAGCGACATCGAGTCGACGACGTGGTAACCCGAACCGCAGACCCCGTTGTAGTCGGTGGCCTGTGCCACCGAGGGGCGGCGACCACGGCGCCGGCGGTGGCGACCACTGCGACGCCCACGCGGGCGGGAGTCTGCTTGATGCTCCGCTGCACGAGCGTCGACGCTCCGCACGTGACGGTGGATCAGGTAGTGGGTGGTCGTGCGCGATCCCGCGCTATTACGGCGGTGTTGTCGCGGTCTTCGCCGAAGCCCGGCTCCGGTACGCCGGTACGCGCACCGGCGACCGGTTGCCACGTGGGTGAGGCTCAGCAGTCCTCGGCGAACCTCACCGAGGCGTTCTCGTTGTACGTGTTGACCAGGTTCGCGGCATTGCGGTAGTTGAACATGTCCATCGGGCCGCTGTAGTTCGAGTTGTAGTACACCCGGACCGTCATGCACACGTTGGAGACAGCCGATGCGGCGTTGTTCTTGACGTGCTGGCCCCGGCCGTTGCCGGGGCTGGTGAAGGTGTACCCGGCGAGGTCGCGAATGTTCGTCGACACCGCCAAGTGGGAGCCCTGCTGGTTCGAGTTGTAGAAGAGGCAGAATTTGCCGTCCGGGCAGTCGCTGACGGCGGCCTGCGCGGAGGTGGCGAGGGTGGGGACGAGCAGGGCAGCGCCCAGGGCTGCTGCGGCGAGCTTGAGGGTGCGCTTCATTTCTTTGATCCTCTCTTCATGGGACGTTCCGGGCGTGTGTGCAATCCCCTCGGCGTACCTGGGAAGGGCGGGCGCGCCCGGACGCGAAAAAGTGTCAGCCCACTACTTCACTGATCGCGCAGCACGGCGTCGGCCTTGGCGAGTTGCTCGGTCTTCGCCGCGAGCACCGCCGTGAATTCGGCTTGTTGCCGTGCGATCAATTCCTTCTGCAAGGAAACCTCGACCGCGAACCAGGTGCCGATCAGATCCACTTGCTGCTTGCAGATCACGTCAGCCGTCGCCACCTGGAGCTCCAGCGGTGTGGGTGAGTCCCCCAGGAAGCGCCGGTCGCCGATGGCATCCATCGGATTGGGGTAGGAGTAACCCCTGTTCTTCATGCAGCCGGACCACGCCTCGAATGCCTGCGTGACCTGCGCCGCCGACATGCTGGCCTTGAAAGTCTGGAAGTTGGCCTGCTGGGCCACGCTGCTCGGGCCCAGTTCCCCCGCACCGGCCAGGCCGCGCTTCGCCTCCTCGTAACAGCCGCCGGGTGGTACCGGTACGCCGTTGACCTGGAGGTTCGTTTCGTCCGCACCGGTCTTCCCCGGGAGGTGCCCGGTGAGCACCTGCTGCTGCGCGGCGGAGAACTGCGGCGGGCGGACCGGGTGGGTGCGCGGGTCGCGGTCGCCGAGGTGGTAGCCGTTTGCCGCCGCCTCGGCCCGGTCCGTCACGCCGTACCGGCGGTCCATGAACGTGCGCGGTCCGGTCGGCGGGCCGGCGGGGCTGATGGCGTAGTCGAGACCGAACCGCTGCATGCACGCCTTGCGCAGCACGGCTCCCGCCCTGGTCAGCTTCTCCGCCTCCGCCTCGGAGAAGAGATACGGCTCGATGGGAAGATGCGGACCGGCACTCGCCGGGAGTGCGGACGGCGACTGCGTGGTCGGCACCGCCTCTGCGGCTGGCTGCCCGGATGACGAACAACCGGCCAGGGCAAGGCACATGAGCCCGGCCAGCCCGGCCAGCCCGGCCAGCCCTACCCGCACACCTCTGCCGGTCAGTCGCTGATGCACGGCGGAACTCATACGCCGGCAGCCCCGATCGCGGTCACCGTCGGACCGGTGGCCACGTGCTTGCACATCTTCCGCATCTCGTCCTGCATCCTCTTCCGGTCCGTTGGCAGTGGGCCGCCGGGTGAGCCCTCACCCTGGACCATCGTGGTGCGCGGACGTATCGCGGCGGTCTCGTGCGCGTAGCACCCGGCGACGCCGGCCGGGAGCCTCGGCGCCCGGGTCAGTCCTGCCGGGCGAGCCGGATCACCGCGTTGCACCTGAACCAAGGACAAGCGCCGGCGCACGGTACCGCTGGCTCTCGGCGTACCGGCACTCCGAAGACCAGGACACCGCCGACACCCCCGCCGACCGGCCGACCGCACCCGCCCGGCCATCGACAGAGCCGCCAGCTCGGATGGGTCTTGGCAAGGCACGGCGTCAAGCTGAACAGCCCTCCCTCACCAAGTGCCGAGCTTGGTGCGTCACCGGGGCTTTGAGCCACGGGCCATTGTCGCGAGGAGTGACATCCATGACGGCTGGAGGAGGTTCGCAGCGCTGCCTGTCACCCAGGAAGCGTCACTGGTCGGTGCAGGACTTGCCGCAGGCGCCGCGGCACTGGCAGCGGCCTGGAGGAGTTCGAGGTGGTCATCCTGGACCGCCCGGCCGACCACGCCCGAGTCCGCGCCGTCCTCCCGACCGGCACCTCTGACCGCCCGTCATGGGTGCCGATCGATGTTCGCGCACCGTCCTTGCCGCGCCCGCCCCACGTAGTCGACGTACGCATCGAGCTTCTTCTCGTCCCACCGGACCCGTAAGGCTTGCTTGTGCTTGCTGCGTTCCATCAACTGATTCGTGACGTACGTCGTTGGCGAGCCCAGCAGCGATGGTCACCAATTGAGTGATGGTGTCCACTCGTCCCCCTGCCTCCCGGCTGACCACGATGGCCGGAACAGTGACAGCCTCGGCGCGGGGCGTCGTCGCTCAAACGGGCAGGCTGGAACATCTTGGTGTTCCAGCCTGCCCGCTCGCCCAGCACCTTCTGTCCCATGCGTGTCCCGGTACCGCGAGGTGCGGGTCGGCCGAGGGGGCGTTCTGCAAGGTCAGACGACAACGGCCTGGCGATCTCTTCGAATCCTTGAAAACTGTCGTGGCCTCTGGTCACCGTGGGTTCAAATCCCACACCCTCCGCGCAGGTGGGTGATAGTCCCAGCTCAGGGCGGGTGCCGATATCGGTCGGCACCCGCCCTCGGCGTTTCCCGTCCCGGACCGTTCCCTCGTGTGCCGGATCCGACCAGGTACGGGGCCGGCTGTGGGCCGGGATCGACCGTCATCCGGTCAGGTCGTCGCCGTTCGAACGCCGCTCGACGAGGGTGTTCGAGTGCTCCTCCCGGTCGTTGACGACCTCGGCGCCGGAGCGGCGTAGGAGCGGAAACCTGTCACGCGGCTTCGCTGCGGCGATTGCGCAGGGGAATGTTTTTACAGAATTTGCGCATTGGTCTGCGTGTTCGTTCCGCCGTTCAGATAGACGGCGATGTTGCGCACTGCTGCAGTGAGCTCTTCGATCACCCGCGAGGCCTGGTCCGGCGTGCGGATTTCCGGATGAATGTCCGGGGTGTATTCGGCCGAGCCTGCGAGCTGCGGAATTGAGGTGGCGGGCCCGAGGTGGGCACTGGGAAGCGAGTGCGCCGTGTTGGTGCAGGGCGGCTGGCAGGGATGCATGTGGGGGGTCGCCGGATGAATTCTGTCCGGTGCGGGGGCCGCCTGCGGCGCGAGTGCGGACGCACTTGCGAAAAGGGGGTAGTTACTGACCCGAAGCGCCATTTCCGGCAAGCTCGCCTGATCGGGTGCAGGCCTCGTCCTGGGAAGTGCGAGGATTTCGGCGTTCGCTTCGGGGAACAGGGGCTCGGGAGCCGGCCGGGAATTTTGAATGTGCGTGTTCTCCCATTCCCTGCGGTAGCGGTCCACCTGGTCGGAGCAGCTGGTGCGGGTGTGGAAGGCCGCGCTTCCGTCTCCGAGTTCGGGGTACCAGAGGTTGGGGCCGGGAAAGGTGATCGCCCGCATCCGGGGTTTGATGAGTTCGGCGCATCCCATGCAGCAGCCGATCGGGACGATGAGCGGGATGGATCCGTTGTTGTCGTCGCGCCTGGGCCCCCCCTCCCAGCGGTGTTCGCCGTTGCGGCAGGGCGGGAGTTCGCCGCACGCGCGGCACACGGCGTAATGCTCGGGAAGGACGTGCCAGTCGTGGCTGGCCGGTGCGCACCAGTGCTTCGGCGCGGATCTGGGGAGATTTTCGTTGCGCAGGGCCAGGATTACGGGGCGCTTGTAGAAGTTGGCACGGTCGGGGGGCGTGGTGGTCCGGTGCGCACCGTGGAGGTTTTCGGAGTGCCTCCAGAGTTCTACGTGCTCGCGCCATGATTTCTGGTAAGGCTCCGGCCATTGGAAGTAGGGGTACTCGTTGATCTCGAGGACCAGCCAGGGCTGGCGGTCCAGGACAACGGTTTGCCCCGTCTGCAGACGCTGGAAGACCTTGTCGTCCCGGTGCTCGGGCCAGTCGATACGGCCAGTTCGGACAGGCTGGTCGGGGAGCCACTCATTGATCGGCACGGCAGTGCTCCTCGTGGTCTGGGCGAGTCGGCTGTCACTGGGACGGTTCCAGAGATTCTGGTGCAATGCCCGGTCCGTGAGAGTCCTGACACGCGCACGAACCGGCCTTCCCCGCCAAACAGCGCAATAGAAATAGGAGTGCACGCCGGGTCAATGCGGGTGGCGGTTTTGGTGGTCTCGCCCTCTGTCAGGGGTTGTGGGGACCTGCAGGGCGTCCGGGGCGGTGGTGGACGGCGAGGGTGTCGACGGGGGTGAATCCGGAGCGGGAGAGGAGTCTGACGGCAGGGGCGTGGAGGTCGGTGGCATCGGTGGTCGCGGTCAGGCGGGGGGCTCCGGTGCGGGCGGCGTGGAAGAGGCACTGGTCGAGGAGGTGGCGGCCCAGTCCCCGGCTGCGGTCGGCTTCCGCCACTACGAGGCGGTGCAGGTGGGCGGTGCCGCGGTCCGGGGTGTCGATGCGGGCTTCGGCGGCCGGAGTGCCGTCCGTTCGGGTGAGCCGGAGCAGGAGGCCGCGGGGCCGTGTTGCGGAGCAGCCGTTGCCAGCGGACGGGGGAGAGGACCTGTCGGTGGATTCCGGCGCAGGTCGCGGTTCCAGTACCGGCGTTCGGCGATGGCGGTGAAGCCGGTGGTGCGTAGGGCGTGGGTGGTGGCGGGGCGCCTGCTGCCGGCGAGGCCCTCGGTCGTGCCGGTGGCGGGGATGCCCGGGAACGCGTACCAGGGGCGGTCGGGGCCGAGGCGGACGCGGGCCCAGCCCATGAGGACGGCCATGGTGGAGGGGTCCTCGGCCGCGTGCGCCCACAGGACGACGCCGGCGTCGTCGTAGGGACGCAGGGCGTAGGAAATGACCCCGGTGATGCGGCGGCGCTCATCGAGGAGGATCTCGGTGACGGGTGGCTGCAGGGCGCGGGCCTGGGGCCTTCCGTCCGGGCCGCGTGCGGCCAGGGCGGAGACGAGTGCGGTCGCGGTGGGTCGGGGCTGGCCCGGCAGCCGGTCCGCGGCGATCAGGGCGAGCACCGCGCGCCGGTCCGACCTACGGAAACCGCGCATCGTCAACGATTGCATGTCATGTCCCACGCCGGGTTCGACACCTGTGGATCACGTTCACCATAGGACTGCTCCACATCGCTCGGCGGTTCGGCGCGCTGTCCGGCCTGCGGGCGGCGGCTCGGCCGCCGACCGGCTTCCCCGGAGGCCGTTCGGCCGGGACCTGACGGTGTTGCAGACCCGTGCTCGGTGCGCGGGGCGTGCCCGACCGTCGTCAGGGTCGTTCTTCGTACATGACGAAGCCGACGGCGGTACCGGGACCGCGGCGGAGGAGGACGGAAACGGTCCTCCACTTCCCGGACGTGCCGATCTACACCCAGCTGGCTGTTCTGTGGCGGGAGACCGGTCGGAGCGTGCCCGGCCAGCCCGACCCGGAGTGGGATGCGCTGGCCGCCTCCCCGGAGCCGGGGACGAGGGCTTCCTGATCGCGGGCACGATCGGTGCGGGTGTCCCCGTTCGGGTCGCCCGCGTTGCCCGGGTCGGGGCGGGGCCGTCGGATGGACGTGTGCCGTGCCCGTAACCGGTGCCGTTCAGGGCGCCGGGCCGACGACAGGAAGACAGCCGCCATGTACGTCCGCACCCTCTACGCCACCGGTGACCCCGCCCTCATCGACGAGGCGCTCGACGCGCTGCGCGCCGAGGCCGTCGGCCTGCTCACCGGCCAGCCCGGCTACCGCGGCTACGGCCTGTTCGCCGACCGGGCGGTCGGGAAGATCGCCATGGGGTCGTGGTGGGAGAGCGAGCAGGCCCAGCGCGACAGCAACGAGGCGCTGAAGGCCCGCCGGGCCGCCCTGCTGGCACCGTTCGCCGGCACCGTCGCCGTCGACGTGTGGGAGGCGGCCGTCTTCAGCCCGCCGGCCCCGGCCTCGGCCGGTGCCGGATTCCGGATGGTGCGTGCGGACATCGACCCGGCCCGCATCGACGGCCTGGTCGAGCGGTTCCGCGAGACCCTGCTGCCCGGGATGGGGCAGATCGACGGTTTTGTCTCCGGCGCCCTGCTGGTGAACCGCGCGGAGGGCCGTGCCTCGGTCGGCACGATCTTCCGCGACCGTGCCGCGCTGGAGGCCTCGCGCGGCCCGCAGGCGGCCCTGCGGGCCAAGAACGCCCCGGAGGCCGGAGCCACCGTCCGCAGCCTGGAGGAGTTCGAGGTGGTCATCCTGGACCGCCCGGCCGACCACGCCTGAGTCCGCTCCGTCCTCCCGACCGGCGCCCCTGACCTTCCGTCAGGGGCGCCGATCGGTGTTTGCGCACCGTCCTTGCCGTGCCCGCCCGGCAGGGGCAGAGTGCAGAGCGGACAGGTGCGCGAGAGGCGGAGGCTGCCGTGGGTGATCTGGTCGACCGGCTGGTGTCGGGGCTCCCGGAGGCGGCGGTCGCCGTCGACCCGGACGTGGTGGCCTCGTACGCGCACGACATGGCCGGGTTCTGCGAGGCCGGGGCGCCGGCCGTGGTGGTGTTCCCGCAGACCGTCGAGCAGGTGCAGCACGTCCTGCGGACGGCCACCGAACTGCGGGTGCCGGTGGTGCCGCAGGGCGCCCGCACCGGGCTCTCCGGCGGCGCGAACGCCGTCGACGGCTGCATCGTGCTGTCGATGGTGAAGATGAACCGCATCCTCGAGGTCGACCCGGTGAACCGGCTCGCCGTGGTCGAGCCGGGCGTCGTCAACGCCGAACTCTCGCGGGCCGCCGCCGCGCACGGCCTGGCCTACCCGCCCGACCCGTCGAGCTGGGAGTCCTGCACGATCGGCGGCAACATCGGCACCGGCGCGGGTGGGCTCTGCTGCGTGAAGTACGGCGTCACCAGCGAGTACGTGCTCGGGCTCGACGTGGTGCTGGCGGACGGCCGGCTGCTGAGCACCGGCCGGCGCACGGCCAAGGGCGTGGCCGGCTACGACCTGACCCGGCTGCTGGTCGGCTCCGAGGGGACGCTGGGCGTGGTGGTGCGGGCGGTGGTCGCGCTGCGGCCGGTGTCCGCCCCGCAGCTGGCGCTGGCCGCCGAGTTCCCGAGCACCCGGAGCGCGAGCGACGCCGTCTGCGCGGTGATGGCGGCCGGGCTCGTTCCGTCGCTGATGGAGCTGATGGACGCGACGACCGTCCGCGCGGTGAACGCGATGGCCCGGATGGGGCTGCCGGAGTCCACCAAGGCGCTGCTGCTGGTCGCCTTCGACGGCCCGGCGAAGCAGGACGAGCTGGCGGTGGTGGCCCGGCTGTGCCGGGAGGCGGGGGCGAGCGAGGTCGTTCCTGCGGAGGACCAGGCCGAGTCCGACCTGCTGCTGGAGGCGCGCAGGCTCTCGCTGCCGGCGATGGAGAAGCTGGGCACCACCATGATCGACGACGTGGCGGTGCCGCGGTCCCGGCTGGGCGAGATGCTGGACGGCGTGGCCGCGATCGCCGACCGCCACCGGCTCACCATCGGCGTGGTCAGCCACGCGGGGGACGGCAACACCCACCCGGTGGTGATCTTCAACGCCTCGGACCCGGACGAGACGGCCCGGGCGCGGGCGTCCTTCGACGAGATCATGGGGCTCGGCCTCGGCCTGGGCGGCACGGTGACCGGCGAACACGGGGTGGGGCTGCTCAAGCGGGAGTGGCTGGCCCGGGAGCTCGGCCCGGTCGGGCTGGAGCTGCAGCGGCAGATCAAGGCGGTCTTCGACCCGCTGGGCATCCTCAACCCCGGCAAGGCGCTGTAGCCGTAGGGAAAGGCGTGCGGCGGCCGGTGTGCGCCCCCGGCGGAGGGGGACCGCGTGCGGACCGGCCGTGAGCCGGGTGACATCACGCTAAAGGGCGAAAAGGGTTCGTCGAGCTATGACTTTGTCGATTTGTTGCGGGATTCTTCTGTCGACGGTCCCGCCGAGGAACCCTGGACGGAGGACATGCATGGCACGCTTCCCCATCCGAGCAGGCTGAGCCGGGTCTCCGGTCGGTCCGAGCCGGATGTGCCGCTCCATCCCCGGCGGGGGCGCCGGGCGGAGGAGGTGCGGGCGGGCCGAACGGGGGCGACCCGGACGACTGGCGCGGAAAGGGTCTCCGCAGCCTCTCGGGGCGGGCGGTGCCGTACGACGGCACCGCCCGTCCCTGTCTCGACGGCGTCCCCGGCCGCAGCGTCAGCGCCGTGCCGTCAGCGTCGCCCCGACGCTGGCCGCGACCACGCAGCCGATGCCCGCCAGCTGCACCCCGCCGAGCAACTGCCCCAGCACCACCAGCCCGACCAGCGCGCTCACCGCCGGGTCCAGGCTCACCAGCACGCTGAACACCCGCTGCGGCATCCGCCGGAGCGCCGTCATCTCCAGCGCGTACGGCACCACCGGGAAGAGCAGCGCCACCCCGGCCACCGCGAGCAGCAGCAGCGCCGGTGCGGAGGCGTCGGCCAGCCCGTGGAAGGCCTGCGAGGCGCCGAAGGGCGCGACGGCGAGGGCCGCGATGGTGAAGGACACCGCGAGCCCCTCGAAGCCGCGGAACACCGCGCCGACCTTGTCGGTGAACAGGATGTAGCCGGCGTAGCAGGCCGCCGCGCCGAAGGCGTACGCGAGCCCGACCGGGTCCAGGGCGGCCCCGCCGGTGCCCTCGCCGAGCAAGGTCAGCAGCACCACGCCGCCGGCGGCGAGCAGCGCCCACAACAGGTGGCTCGCCCGGCGGGAGAGGGCGATCGCCACGGCCAGCGGTCCGAGGAACTCGATGGTCGAGGCGGTGCCCATCGGCAGCCGGTCGGTCGCACCGGCGAAGAGCAGGGTCATGCCGGCCGAGGCCAGGCCGAGCAGCACGGCCGAGGCCAGGTTGCGGCGGCTGCGGCCGTGCAGCCGGGGGCGGGTGGCGGCGAGCAGCACCACAGCGGCGACGGTCAGTCGCAGGAAGGTCGCCCCGCCGACGCCCAGCACGCCGAACAGCGACTTGGAGGAGGCGATGCCGAGCTGGCAGGTGACCATGGCCGCCACGCACAGCAGCGGCGCCGGGATCGATCCCAGGCGCCGCTGCGGGGTGGTGGTCCGTTCGGGACGGCCGGCCGGTGGCCGGTGCCGTTCGGCTCCGGTGGTGGCCGTCCCGGTGTCCGGGGGTGCAGCGGCTGCCGGGCCGCGTCGTCGCCAACCACCGCGCTCGCCGGCCGGCTCGCCCTTGGGGGAGGGCGGCATGGCGCGTGCGTCGGCGAACGGTTCGCCGGTGGGAGCCGTGAGCACGGGCTCGAAGGAGTTGGCAGCGGACATGCCGCCGAGTCTGACGTAAGGAGTCACATGGCCGCAAACCCGTTACCGCTATGCGGGACGGGCCCGCCGGTCGGGTGAATCGGCCGCCGGGCGGCGCGCGCCTGCCGCCGGTGCCCGACGGTCCGTCAGTAGGACTGTGGGGTGCGCCTCCTGGGAACCGCCGCGTCGGCCGCGGCCTCGTCCGTCCTGCTGCTCGGTCCGCTCGGCGTCCCGGCGGCCGGTGCGGCCCCCGGCGCCGGTGTGCCGCGGCTCACCCGGACCGTCCTCGCCGACCCGGCGACCGATCCGGGCGGCGCGGCCCGGCTGCCGGCGGGCGAGGTCTACCAGGGGCCCGGCTTCGACACCTGCACCGCCCCGCCGCTCGCCACCATGCAGACCTGGTGGGACGACTCCCCGTACGGGGCGGTCGGCATCTACATCAGCGGCGGCCAGCGCGGCTGCACGCAGTCCCGGCTGACCGCGGACTGGGTGGCGAAGTCCCGGGCGATGGGCTGGCGGTTCGTCCCCACCCACGTCGGCCTGCAGGCGCCGTGCAGCACCAACAGCGCCAAGCCCCGGCACATCGACCCCGCCGACGCGGTCGGCCAGGGGCAGCGGGAGGCCGCCGAGGCCGTCACCGCGATGCGCACCCTAGGCTTCGGCGCCGGGACACCGGTCTACCTCGACATCGAGGCCTACCCGCCCGGCGACACCCGCTGCAGCCAGGCCGTGATCGACTTCACCGTCGGCTGGACGCAGGCCCTGCACGCCGTCGGCCACCTCTCCGGCTTCTACTCCTCCGCCGAATCGGGCATCGCCGACCTGGCCGCGGCCGCCCGGGCCGGCAGCTCCCCGCTGCCGGACGCCGTCTGGTACGCCCGCTGGGACGACCGGGCCAACACCACCGACGGCGCCGGCGCCCTCAACCCCGACCTCTGGACGGAGAGCCGCCGCATCCACCAGTACCGCGGCAACGTCCAGGAGTCGTACGGCGGCAACACCCTCACCGTCGATCGGGACGAGCTCGACTCCCTGGTCGGCTGACCAGCCCGGCAGACCCGCCCGGCCCGCTCAGCCCCGGTACGGCGGGGTGATGCCCCAGTCCCAGCGGGGCATCGGGGTCTCCGGCAGCGGCGGCGGGTTGGGGCCCGAGTAGATCAGCGCCATCCGGGTGCCCCACTCCAGGTAGTGCGCGAAAACGGCCCGGAACTCCGGGTCGGCGGGCAGCCCGACCTCGTCCGCGGTGTCCGTCAGCAGCGCCACCCACCGGCGGCGCTGGGCCTCGGTGATGCCCCGGCCCAGGTGCCGGGAGGCCATGTGCCGGTGGCCGCCGTACTCGGCGCTGTACCGGGGCGGGCCGCCGAACACCTCGCCGAGCCAGGCGGCGACGTGCTGCGCGTGCGCCGGGTCCTTCCCGGCGAAGACCGGTGCGAGCAGCTCGTCCCCGTCGACCCGTTCGTAGAACCGGGTGAACAGCCGCTCGAAGGCGGGCGCCCCGCCGGCCCACTCGTAGAGCGTCGGCACCGAGCCGCCGCGGCCCGCGACCGGGGTCTCCTCCTCCAGCAGCAGCCCGTCCGGTTCCGCGTACGGATCGAGCCCGTCGAAGAAGGAGGAGCCCTCCCGGCTCTCCCAGAAGGCCCGGCGCCCCTCCGCGGACGTCCAGCGGATGCGCAGCCCGTACCCGGGCGGTTCCCCGGCCGAGCGCTCCAGCGCGTAGTCCACGCACTCCCCGGCCTCGGCGAGGGCGGCCACCGCCCGTCGGCAGGCGGCCTCGAAGGCGGCGCGCTGCTGCGGCCCGGCGAGCCGGTACCGGATGTACTCCACGGTCATGGGACGACTGAAGCGCGTCCCGCCGCCGGGGGCAACCGCCGGCCGCGGGACCGGCCCGGAGATGCAGGTCTCAACTCCGCCACGGTTGCTGACACCGGGCCCCGGCCGGGGAAAGAATCGGCACGTCAGCGGCGACTACCTGCCAGTAGCCCCGCGAGACCCACCACCGGTCAAGGAGGACCCGCGTGTTCAGCACCATGCAGGACGTACCGCTCACCGTCTCCCGAATCCTGGCGCACGGGTCGACCGTCCACGGCGGCTCCACCGTCACCACCTGGGACGGCACCGGCCCCGTGGTCCGCAGCTACGCCGAGGTCGGCGCCCGCGCGGCCCGGCTCGCGTACGCGCTCCGCGACGAGCTCGGCGTGAACGGCGACCAGCGGGTGGCCACCCTCATGTGGAACAACGCGGAGCACCTGGAGGCGTACCTCGCCGTCCCGTCGATGGGCGCGGTGCTGCACACCCTCAACCTGCGCCTGCCGGCCGAGCAGCTGGCCTTCATCGTGAACCACGCCGCCGACCACGTGGTCATCGTCAACGGCACCGTCCTGCCGCTGCTGGCCGGCGTGCTCGACCGGCTGAACGACACCCTCAAGCACATCGTGGTCAGCGGCGAGGGCGACCGCTCGCTGCTCGACGGCTTCGCCGGCACCGTCCACGAGTACGAGGACCTGATCGCCGACCGCCCGACCGACTACCCGTGGCCCGAGCTCGACGAGCGGCAGGCTGCCGCGCTCTGCTACACCTCCGGCACCACCGGCGACCCCAAGGGCGTCGTCTACAGCCACCGCTCGGTCTACCTGCACTGCCTGCAGGTGATGGCCGCCGACAGCTTCGGCATCACCTCCCGCGACACCGCGCTGCCGGTCGTCCCGATGTTCCACGTCAACGCCTGGGGCGTGCCGCACACCGCCTACATGTCCGGCGCGAACCTGCTGATGCCCGACCGGTTCCTGCAGCCCAAGCCGCTCGCCGAGATGATCGACCGGGTGAAGCCCACCGTCAGCGCGGCCGTCCCCACCATCTGGACCGGCCTGCTGGACGAGCTCGACGCCGGCGACTACGACACCTCCGCGCTGCGCATGGTGGTCATCGGCGGCTCGGCCTGCCCGCCCGCCCTGATGAAGGCCTTCGAGGACCGCCACGGGATCAACGTCGTGCACGCCTGGGGCATGACCGAGACCTCCCCGCTCGGCACCTTCTCGCTGCCGCCGGGCGGCCTCACCGCCGAGGAGCAGTGGCCGTACCGGCTCACCCAGGGCCTCTTCCCGGCCTCCGTCGAGGCCAGGCTGATCGGCCCCGGCGGCGAGCGGATGCCGCACGACGGCAAGGCCGCCGGCGAGCTGGAGGTCCGCGGCCCGTGGATCGCCGGCGCCTACTACGGCGGTGCGGGCCGCGACCCGGAGCGCCCCGAGGACAAGTTCAGCGAGGACGGCTGGCTGCGCACCGGCGACGTCGGCACCATCACCCCGAACGGCTACCTCACCCTCACCGACCGCGCCAAGGACGTCATCAAGTCCGGCGGCGAGTGGATCTCCTCGGTCGAGCTGGAGAACCAGCTGATGGCGCACCCGCAGGTCGCCGAGGCCGCCGTGGTCGCCGTGCCGGACGAGAAGTGGGGCGAGCGCCCGCTGGCCACCGTGGTGCTCCGCCCCGGGGCCACCGCCGACCTGCGCGAGCTGCGCGCCTTCCTCGCCGAGCGGATCGCCTCCTGGCAGCTCCCGGAGCGCTGGGCGATCGTCGAGGCGGTGCCGAAGACCTCGGTCGGCAAGTTCGACAAGAAGGTGATCCGGGCCGACTACGCCGCCGAGCGGCTGGACGTGATCGTGGTCGGCAAGGAGTAGCCGGAGTTTCCCTCCCCTCGCGGGAATACCCCCCAGGGGTATCGCGTTCCCGAACATCGGAACCCGCGAGGGGAGAGGAGCCCGCACCATGGAGCACCACCCGAGCACCGCACCCGCCGGCCACGTGCCCGAGACACAGCACGCAGACCACGCGCACCACACAGACCACGCCCACCACCCGCACCCGCCGCAGCGGCCCGGGTCGGGCTGGAGCACCGCCGTCCGGGCCACCCTGCACTGCCTCACCGGCTGTGCCGCCGGCGAGATCCTCGGCATGGTGATCGGCACGGCCCTCGGCCTGCACGCCGGCGCCACCGTCGCGCTGTCGGTCGCCCTCGCCTTCGTCCTCGGCTATGCCCTGACCATGCGCGGCGTGCTGAAGGCGGGCCTCGCCCTCGGCGCGGCCTTCCGGGTCGCCCTGGCCGCCGACACCGTGTCGATCCTGGTCATGGAGCTGATCGACAACACCGTCATGGTCGGCGTGCCCGGCGCCATGGACGCCGGGCTCGGCAAGCCGCTGTTCTGGCTGGCCCTGCTGTTCTCGCTGGCGGTGGCCTTCGCGGTGACCGTGCCGGTCAACCGCTGGCTGATCGCCCGCGGACGCGGCCACGCCGCGGTGCACGCCCACCACTGAGCGGGCGTCAGCCGCCGGCGACCGCCCCCGCCTCGGAGAGCGAGCCGATCCGGCCGAGCAGGTCGACGATCCTGGACTGCACGTCCTCGGTCGTCGACCGCTCGGCGAGGAACAGCACCGCCTCGCCGGTCCGCAGCCGCGGGAGTTCCTTCCGGTCGAGGTCCACCGAGGTGTAGACGACCATCGGGGTGCGGTGCAGCCGGTCGTTGGCGCGCAGCCAGTCGAGCAGGCCGAGCTGGCGGCGCTCGATCCGCAGCAGGTCCATCACCACCAGGTTCGGCTGCACGCTGCTGGCCCGGGCCACCGCGTCGTTCTCGTCGGTGGCGTGCTCGACGTGCATGCCGCGCCGCTCCAGGCTGGCGATCATGGCGCCGGCGATGTCCTGGTCGGACTCCACCAGCAGCACCCGCGGGGCGTGGTTCTCGCTGTCCCGCGGGGCCAGCGCCCGCAGCAGGACGGCCGGGTCGGCACCGTACGCGGTGTCCCGGCCGGCCTGGCCGAGGCCGGCCGTGACCAGCACCGGCACCCGCTGGTTGAGTGCCGCGGTGCGCAGCGACTCCAGGGCCGTCCGGGTGATCGGGCCGGTCAGCGGGTCCACGAACAGGGCGGCCGGGAAGCCGGAGACCTGGGCGTCGACCTCCTCCCGGGAGCGCACGATGACCGGACGGTAACCGCGCTCCTGCAGGGCCTGCTTGGTGGAGGCGTCCGGCTCGGGCCAGACCAGCAGCCGGCGCGGGCCGCCGTCGAGGGCCGGCACCAGCACGGTCGGCTCCTCGGCGGGCGCCGGCGCAGCCCCGGCCGGGGCGAGCTCGGACAGCGGGCGCGGAGGCGTCCGCGCCTCCAGTGCTGCGGGCGCCGTCGGCTCCTGGGTGCGGGCGGGTGCGGGCAGCGCGGGCAGCTCGGCCTGGGCGCCGTTGCGGCCGCCGGCGGAGGCCGCGTCCGGCTGTTGCGGGAAGGCGCTCGGGAAGGCCGCCGCGAAGGCGCTCTGCAGCGGCCGCGGCGGGCTGAGCTCGCCGAGGCCGGTGCCGACCGGCTGCGGCTGGGCGGGCACGGCGGGGCGGGCCGGTTCGAGTTCCGCCGCCGGTGCGGGCGCGTGGGCGGGCTCGGCGGACGGAGCCGGCCCGTCGGCCGGTGCGGGCAGTGCGGGCGGTCCGGCCTGCGGCGCGGGTTCGGCGGGGCGCTCGGCCGTGGCGGCCTCGGGCTCGGCGGGTACGGCGAGTCGGCGGCGGCGCCCGGTGGGCTGGGCGGCCGGCGCGGACGCGACCGGCGGGCCGGCCGGCAGGGCGTGCTCCAGGCCGGGGTAGACCGGGGTGCCCGGGTCGGGGACGCCGGGCAGCGCGACGGCGCCGGCGGGGGTCTCGTCGGCCGGGGCGCGGCGGCGCCGGCGGGACTGCCGGGGCTCCTCGTTCGGTGCCTGGCCCTGCTGGGTGTCGGCGGCTCCTGCCGTCGGGGTGCCGGACGGCGGGGTGTCGCCCTCGGCGGCCGGCGCGGCGTTGCCGGCCGGGGCCGCGCCGGGGCGGTCGCCGGCGTCGGTGGGGGCGGCGGCGAGCGGTCCGAGCGGGATCGGCCCGCTGCGGTCGCGGTCCGGGTCCTCGGCGGGTGCGGCGGCGGTCCCGGCCCGGCCGTTCTCCCGCGGCTCGGCCGCCGGCAGCTCGGGGAGGTCCGGCAGCATCGCCGTGTCGGTCTCCTTGGGCACGCTCGGCCGCCCGGCCGCCGCACGGGCCGCGGCCGGGTCGAGCGGCAGCTCCACGACGTACGTGGTGCCGGCCCCGCCGGGCAGCTCGTGCCGCTGCAGGACGCCGCCGTGGCGCTCGACGGTGCCGCGGGCGATCGGCAGGTGGACGGGGCTGCTGCGGCGGGCCGGTCCGCGGACCTCGATCCGGGCGACCTCGCCGCGCTGCGCGGCGGCGACCACGACCATCGGGGCCTCCCCGCCGACCGGCGGCAGGGCGGGCACCCCGAGCGAGGGGGACGCATTGGTGCCCGGCGCGTCCAGCGACGGGGTGATGCCGCTGACGTCCGCGACCAGGTGGGCCAGGGCGCGGGCGAGCCGCTCGCGGTCGGCGGTCACGTCGACGGCGGCCGCGTGCACCGAGTAGCGCACCCGGCCGGGGCCGACCAGCTCGCCGGCGTGCTCCACGGCGCGCTGCACGACCGCGTCCAGGCCGACCGGCTTGCGCTTGAGCTGCTGCCGCCCGCTCTCCGCCGCGGCCTCGAAGGCCTGGTGGGAGAGCACGCCCTCGATCAGGGTGCCGAACCGCCGGCACTCGTCCGCCAGCCGGCGCAGCGTCCAGTTGGCCTCGGGCCACAGCTGCCCGGCCGGGTCGGCGGCCAGTGCGTCGATCCGGCGGTGCAGGGCGGTGAGCGCGTCGCCGAGCTCGGTCTCGAGGACGGCGGTGAGGTGCTCGTTGCGAGCGACGAGGGCGAGTTCCTTCGTCCGGTCGGTGAAGGTCATCACCGCGCCGACCAGCTGCTCGCCGTCCCGGACGGGGGCGGTGGTGAGGTCGACGGTGACCGGGCTGCCGTCCTTGCGCCAGAGCACGGCGCCGCGCACCCGGTGCTTCCGGCCGGAGACCAGGGTGTCCATCAGCGCCGAGCCCTCCACGGGGAGGGGCGTGCCGTCCGCCTGGGAGTGCTGGACGAGCGGGTGCAGCTCGCGGCCGCCGAGCTCGCTGGCGCGGTAGTCGAGTATGTGCGCGGCCGAGGGGTTGACCAGCACCACGCGGCCGTCGAGGTCCACGCCGAGGACGCCCTCGGCGGCGGCCCGCAGGATCATCTCGGTCTGCTTGTGCTGGCGCCGCAGCTCCGCCTCGACGCCGAGCCGGCCGGAGAGGTCGCGGACGAGGAGCAGCAGCAGGTCCTGGCCGGAGCCCTCGCGGTAGGGGTCGTACGGGGTGTAGCCGAGGCCCTCGGCCGCGCCGTCGTCGGTGAAGTCGTTGCCGGACACCTCGACCGGGAAGGTGCCGCCGTCGGTGCGGCGGGCGGTCATCCGGACGGGCTTGTCCAGCCCCTCGGCCTCGGTGGTGGCGGGGCGCATGGAGCCGGGGATGCGGCTCGGGTCGAATTCGGGCAGCAGGTCGAGCAGGCCGCGCCCGACCAGGGAGGTGCCGGGCGCCTGCAGGCTCTCCACGGCGGCCTTGTTGGCGTCCACGACGGTGCCGTTGCTGTTCACCAGCAGCAGCGCGTCGGGCAGCGCATCGAGTATCGCGGCGAGGCGAGCAGCGCCTCGGATCGGCCTGCTGCTCACGTCGACAGGTCTCCTCACGGCTTGGGCGCCACGTCGGCGAGGGCTCGCCGGGTGGTCACGGCGGGCGCTCGCGGCTCGCGCTCTCCTCGGGCCCCGGCAGTATCTCATTGTTCTTTGCGCTGTGGACGACCCGCCTAGTAACGTTGTCGGTGGTTGGTGTCGGGCCCGTGGGCTGTGGCATCATCACTTGCGCACGGAGTGCGTCCGGGGTTCCGGGTGCGGTCCGGGTGGAGGAGGCTTCGCCTAGTCCGGTCTATGGCGCCGCACTGCTAATGCGGTTTGGGCCTTAAAGCCCATCGAGGGTTCAAATCCCTCAGCCTCCGCCTCGTGGGAGCCCCGTCGGCACGTCGCCGGCGGGGCTCCCTGCATGTTCGGGCGGGCCGCGCCGCACGTCCGGCAGCCCCCCGGCCTGCCCGGGGACGGCCCGGCCGGCGCCCGGGATCAATCGATTTCACCCCAGGTCGACGGTCATGTAATGTTGTCCCCGCACCGCCCCGGTGGCCAGCCGCCAGGGCGAGCGCTCATAGCTCAACGGATAGAGCACTTGACTACGGATCAAGAGGTTGCAGGTTCGAATCCTGCTGAGCGCACCACAACCCGCCGCAGCGGCTCCTCCGGGAGTCGCACAGGCGCTCATAGCTCAACGGATAGAGCACTTGACTACGGATCAAGAGGTTGCAGGTTCGAATCCTGCTGAGCGCACAGATCGAAGGCCCCCGGTTCTCGCCGGGGGCCTTCGCTGTTCCCGCGGCCGGCCGGTCAGGCCAGCTCGGTGCGGTTGATCCAGGCGACGTCGCGCCGTTCCAGGAACCAGTCCGACGCGGTCAGCGGGCGGCTCCGGTTGAAGGTGGCCGGCACCGGGTCGTGCCGTACGAGCTCCGGGTCCGCGCCGAGGCCGATCAGCCGGGCGGCCACGGCGGGCGCCAGGTCGGGCGGCCCGCTCAGCAGGACGTCCCGGCCCGGGACGCCGCCGAGCCGGGCCAGGCCCTCGTGGACGAGGGCGACGGCCGCGGCCCGGTCGGCCCGGTCCTCCGGGGCCGCGAGCACGACCTCCAGCCGGACGTACCGGTCGACCAACTCGCGGACCGCCGCCAGGTCGTAGTGGTCCGCGTCGCTGCGGGCGCAGAGCAGGACGGTGGCCGGCCGGGTGCCGTCCCGGGCGAGCTGCTCGACGACGGCCTTGACCTGCGCCCAGCCGGTGCCGCCGGCCACGGCCAGCAGCGGCCGCGGGGAGGTCCGGTCCAGCACCGCGCCGCCGAGCGGCGGACCGAGCCGCAGCTGCTCGCCGGGCACGACGTCGTCGACCAGCGCGGTGGAGAGCAGGCCCTCCGGCACCCGGCGGACGTGCACGTCGAGGGTGCCGTCGGCGCGCGGCGCGCAGCCGATCGAGTACGGGCGCCAGACCCGCGGCGCCCGCGGCGAGCAGAGCGTGAGGTACTGGCCGGGGGTGAACGGATAGGGGTGGTCGGGCGCGAGGGTGAGCACCGCGACGTCCGGCGCGGCCCGGCGCCGGTGCACCACCTCCGCCTGCCACCAGGCGGGGCGGTCGGCGGGGACGGCCGCCGCGGCGTCGATCATGGCCTGGGAGACGACCGTCCACGCCTCCGTCCAGGCCTTCTCGTGCTCCTTCGTCCAGGTGTGGCCGCAGAAGTGCTTCAGCGAGGCGATCAGGCTGGCACCCACGGCGGGGTAGTGCTCGGGCAGGGCGCCGAACTTGCGGTGGTCGCGGCCCAGGGCGGCGAGGTAGCCGGTGAGCCGCTCCGGATCGTCCAGGCACTGCACCACACGGGTGATCGCGGCGAGCAGCCTGTCCCGCTGTTCGTCCATCCGCTCCGGGAAGAGGTCACGGACGCCGGGGTTGTGGGTGAACAGGTGGGCGTAGAAGTAGGCGGTCAGCTGGTCGGCGCGCCGCTCGACCACGGCGAGGCCGGCCCGCAGGACCGCGGGGTCGAAGGGCACGGGCCCGGCCTCACACGTCCGCCCCGGACGTGCCGGCTTCCGCCAGCGCCCGGCCCATGGTGTCGGCGACGATGCCGTACACCGCCGCCCAGGCGGCCTCGGCCTCCGGCGACCAGGTGTCGCCGGCGAAGTGCCGCAGGGTGGCTATCAGGCTGGCGCCCACCGCGGGGAAGTGCTCCGGCAGGGCGCCGTACGCGGCGTGCCGGCGGCCCAGCGCGGTCAGGCTGCCGACCAGGGCGTCGGTGTCCTCCAGTTGGGAGACGAGCGTGCCGAGTGCGGCGAACAGGCGGTCCTGCTGCTCGTCCATGTGCTCGGCGAACAGCGGCCGGACGTCGGGGTGGTGCTCGAACAGGTGCCGGTAGAACCAGGCCGTCACCTCGGTGCCGTGGGACTCGACGGAGGCGAAGGTGCTCTTCACGAGAACGGGGTCGATGCTCACGGGCGCCGACTCTACTGACGGTGTCTCATATCGAACAGGGCGCAGCCGGGGACGATCGGGAAAGCGCGGGGAATCCGGATCGTGATTCGGCCGGAACGGCCGGAAATTGCCCCCGGGCCCCGCGACTGCGGCGCGTGGACGACCAATCGGGTGCACCTGTGGACCGGCCCGCGGGTGTCGGAAGGTGACGGACCGTCGGGCGTGCTTCGCTCAAGCCGGATGTTATGGCCGCGTCATCCCCGGCTCGCGGCCCGGCCACGGCAGCGAAGGAGAGCGGGATGAACCGACGGTCCCCGGCCGCCGCGCCCCGCCGCGCCCTGGCCGCAGCGGCGGCCACCGGGCTGTTGCTGCCCGCCGCGGCCGGCCGGGCCCCGGCCCAGCAGACCCCCTCGGGCTGGAACCAGGAGCGCCGGGCCACCCTGCCCTCCGGCCTCACCGTCCGGCTCGATCTCGACACCCCTCCCGGAATCACCGCGAAGGTCTCACCCGGAACGCTCGGCGAACACACCGGCAGCGGTGCGGCGTACACGGACGGGCTGCGCGCCGGTGATCCCGCCGAGATCTTCGCCGTCACCGCCGACCGCCCCTCCGCGGACGGCTCCTGGCGCACGATCGGCACCCTGCGGATCGCCTTCTCCCGGCCCCTGCGAAATCCCAGACTGCACGTCAGCGGCCTCACCGCACGCACCACCGGCACCACGGGCACCACCGCCACCGCCGTCCGGCTCGCCGTCGCCGACGGCACCCCGACCGCACCCGCACTCGTCGGTCGCACCGCCTGGACGGGCTGGACGGTCACCGGGAACGAACTCTCCCCGCCCGCCGACGCTGACGCCGACGGCGCGTCCGACGGCACCGGCACCCTCGAACTCTCCGGCACCGTCGGCACCGCCATCCTCCGCCTCGAACAGCGGACCACCGCCCGGGACGGCTCCACCACTCCGCCGTCCCCGCTGCGCACCGCCGTCACCGTCACCGTCGACGAGTCGCTCGGCACCGCCCCGCAGGGCTACGGCAACGCCTCGCACCTGCTCTCCGACCTCTGGCTCGGCCGGGACGCCTCCGACGAGGCACACCGGGCCCGGGCCGTCCCGCCGGCCGCCACCCGGCCGCTGGTGGCCGGCCCCGGCGCGGCCACCACCTCCTCGGACGCCGAACCGGCGGCCACCCGGCCGCTGGTGGAGATCGCCTTCGCCGGCCCGCACAGCATCTGGGCCGCCCCCCGGCAGCCGCGCAGCGGGCCCGGCCGCAGCGAGTACGCCGGCGACGACCCGACCCTGGCCTTCCCCGCCGAGGCGGCCACCGGCGACTACTACCGACTGGACGTCCCGGTCGCCCCCGGTGGCGGGCCCGCCGTGCTGGCCGGCTGGGTGGACTTCGACCGCAACGGCCGCTTCGACCCGATGGAGCGGGTGCAGGCCGAGGTGCCGGCCGGTGCCACCGGCGCCCGGCTGGAGTGGGCCGTCACCGGCCGGGTCGTGGCCGGCGAGACCTGGGCACGGCTGCGCATCGCCCGGGACGCCTCCCAACTGGTCGCCCCCGGCGGCTTCGCCGACTCCGGCCAGGTCGTCGACCAGCGGATCAGGCTGGCCGCCGGCTCCGTCCGCCCCGAGATCACCGCACTGGTCGACGGTGCCGTCACCGCGGACGTCCGCCCGGAGATCGCCGGCGCCGGTGCGCTCGCGGGCGCGACGGTGGCCGTCACCGAGGCCGGTGCGGAGCTCTGCCGGGCGGGGGCGGCGAAGGACGGCGGCTGGAGCTGCCGTCCCGCTGCGCCGCTCGCCGACGGGCCGCACACCCTGGTCGCGGTGGAGACCACCCGCACCGGCGCGGTGCTGCACAGCGAGCCCGTCCGACTCGCCGTCAAGACCGCGCCGCCCGCCGCCCCCGTGCTGACACTGCCCGAGTTCACCAACGATCCGGGGCTGCCGATGGCCGGCAGCGGCGAACCGGGCAGCACAGTGTCGGTGACCGACCCGGGCGGGACGACCCCGTCCGCCGGGGAGCTGTGCAGCACCGGCGTCGGCGCGGACGGCGCGTGGTCCTGCCTGCCGGTGGAGAACCTCGCCGACGGCGTGCACCGGCTGACCGCCACCGCCGTCGACCCGGCCGGCAACAGCACCCGCGGCCGGGAGGCCGCGCTGACCGTGGACACCGCCGCCCCGCCCCGGCCCGTCCTCGACGCGCCGAAGGCCGGTGAGACCGTCGGCGCCCGTCCGAGGTTCGCCGGCCGGGCGGAGCCCGCGGCCACCGTCGCCGTCACCGCCGGGGGGCAGGCGGCCGGCGGCGAACGGCTCGCGCTGTGCACCGCCACCGCGGCCGCCGACGGCGGTTGGGCGTGCACCGCCGACCGCCCCCTCGCCGACGGTGACCAGGTGCTGCTCGCCACCGCCACCGACCGGGCCGGGAACGGCACGCCCGGGGAGCCGGTGGCGGTGCACGCGGCGGCCGCGCCCGCGTCGACGGAGGCTGCTTCGCAGCCCCCGTCCGGGGGAGAGGGCGGGTCCGCCGCGCCTTCCGGGCGGGTGCGTGCGGTGCCGCCGCCCCTGGAGCGGCCGGCCGCGGAGCCCTCCGCGCTCCCGGTCGCCGGGCGCCTCGCGGTGTACGGCGGGTCGGCGGCGGCACTGGTGGCAGCCGGACTGCTGCTGCGGCGCATCCTGGCCCGCGGCACGGGGAGCCGCAGACGACGCTGACTATTCGTCAATTCGCTTGCCCGGGCGGCTTCGACACGCCCACCTGCGTCCGAAATGTCGCATTTGATGACCGGTCAACTTAGCCTGAAACCGGCGTTGCCCGCCCGTTCTCGCAGACGGGCCGCCCGTTTGCGCCGCACCCGAACCCGAGGACCGTGCATGGACGTCACCCGCGACTCATCGCCACGACCCGTTTCCCGGCCCGCCGGTCCGCCCGACCTCCCGGCCGGCGGCCCCGGAGAGGCCGGCGCGGCCGTGTCCACCGCGGCCACCGGCCGGGCCCAGCCCGTCCGCGCCGCGTCCGGCGGCCTCGCCGCGCCGCCCACGGGGAAGACCTCGCCCGCACCCGCGGACGACCCGGACGGCCCGCCCACCTGCCGGCTCACACCCGTCCGCCCCGAGGCGGACGCCGCCGGGTCGGCGAGCCGCCGCCCGCCGCGGGTCGACCAGGCACTGCGCGAGCGGCACGCCCTCGCCGCGCCCGGCTGGCTGGCCCTGCTCGTCCTGCTGCTCGGCACGGCCGGGCTGCTCGTCGTCCTCGTCCGGGCCGGAGTGGTACCGGAGTTCGAGGCGCTGCCGGACATCCGCAGCGAGGCCGTACGGCGCGGCGGGCCGACCGGACTGACGCCCGCCGAGATCGCGGCCGTCGCCGCCATCGGCCTGCTGATGGTCGCCGTCCTGGCCGGACTGCTGTCCAACCCCGGCGGCGAGGCCCGGGTCCTGACCCGCTGGGGCTGCTACCGCGGCACCGTCCGGCGGGCCGGGCTGCTCTGGGTCAACCCGTTCGTCCGGCGCCGCCGGGTGGACGTCAGGCTGCGGCACTGGCGCAGCGACCAGGTGACGGTCACCGACCGCACGGGCACCCCGATCGTCGTCCGGCTACTGGTGGTCTGGCGGGTCCGGGACACCGCCCGCGCCGTGCTCTCCGTCGCCGACCACGAGACGTACCTGCGCGAGCAGATCCACGCGGTGCTCAGCCGCACCGCCAGCCGGCTGCCCTGCGACTCCAACGCAGGCCCCGGGCCCGCGCTGCGCGACGGCCAGTGGTTCTCCGAGGAGCTCAGCCGCTCCCTCGCCGCCGAGGCGCACGCGGCGGGCCTGGAGGTGTACTCCGTCCAGCCCGTCGCCCTGGAGTACGCGCCCGAGGTCGCCGAGTCCATGCGCCGCCGCCGGCTCGCCGACCTGGACGCGGGCCTGCGCACCGTCCTGGTGGACGACGCGGTGGAGGCCGCCGCACTCGCCGTCCGCCGCCTGGAACGCGCCACCGCCCACCAGCTCGACGAGGCGGCCCGCAGCGCCCTGATGGAACAACTGCTGGTCGCCTTCGTCGCCCCGGCCGGCGTCAGCGCCCCCGTGCCCGCCCCCGCCGTCCGCAAGGAGGGCACCGCCCGCAAGGAAGGCCGGCCGGCGTGACCGGACGGTCCACCGCAGCGTCCACCCGGACCGGGCGGCCGCCGCGCCGGCCGGCAAGGCGCCGGGCACGCAGCCGGCCGTACGGCCCGGAACCCGGGCACCGTCCGCATCGCCACCCTGTGGGGCGTGTCATCGACCCCGGCTGTGGGCCACCCCACGGGTGCGAGGAGCCGCGCGAGGCGGAAGGTTCCACACCGTTTTCCCGATTCGCGCAGCTCCCGTGTCCCCGCCGGGCTCAGTCGGAGGCCGCGTCCAGCAGGGCGATCTCGTCCTCGGCGAGCTGCAGGCCGGCCGCGGCCAGCAGCGGCGGCAGCTGGTCGACGGTGCGGGCGCTGGCGATCGGCGCCGCCACCGTCGGCCGGGAGGCCAGCCAGGCCAGTGCCACCGTGGCGGGCTGCACGCCGTGCACGGCGGCGACCTTGTCGAGCGCCTCCAGCACCAGCGGGCCGCGCGGCTCCGCCAGGTAGCGGGCGGCGCCCTGGGCCCGGGCGCTGGCCACCCCGGTGCCGCCCGGCCGGTACTTGCCCGTCAGGAAGCCCGAGGCCAGCGCGTAGTACGGCACGGCCGACAGCCCGTTCGCCGCGACCACCGCGGCGAGCCCGCCCTCGTAGGTGCCGCGGGAGACCAGGTTGTAGTGCGGCTGCACGGCCACGTAGCGGGCCAGGCCCTCGCGGTCGGAGAAGGCCAGCGACTCGGCGAGCCGGTCCGCGCCGATGTTGGAGGCGGCGATCTCGCGGACCTTCCCCTCCTTCACCAGCTCGTCCAGGGCGGTGACGATCTCCTCGACCGGGGTCTCGGGGTCGTCCCGGTGGGTGTAGAAGAGGTCGATCCGCTCGATGCCGAGCCGGACGAGCGACTGCTCGGCGACCCGCTTGATGTTGGCGGCCTTGAGCCCGGGCGCGTCCGGGTGCATGCCGGCCTTGGTGGCGACCACGATGTCGTCGCGGTTGCCGCGGCTGCGCAGCCAGTTGCCGATCACGGTCTCGGACTCGCCGCCGGTGTTGCCGGGGACCCAGGCCGAGTAGACGTCGGCGGTGTCGACGAAGTTGCCGCCGGCCGCCGCGTAGGCGTCGAGGACGGCGAAGGACTCGGTCTCGTCCGCCGTCCAGCCGAAGACGTTGCCGCCGAGGGAGAGCGGCGAGACGGCCAGGTGGGAGGCGCCGAGGGTCACCCGGCGGGCGTCGTTGCGGGTTTCGGTCATGCCGCGAGTCAACCCGATCGCCGCTCCGGCCATTCCGCGGCCCGGTACGAGTTCACGATCCTGTCGCACGGGCGTTGCACGCGCAGGTGGGGGGAGCCTGTGGAGATCCCCTCGCCCAGGGGTCCGGGCTGTTCCGCGGGCGGCCGGGTTGGCTAGAGTCCCTGCCATGGCTGACAACGACTACGACCCCGCCGGCAGCACCCAGATGTTCCGGGCGTTCGTCGACGAGACCCCGGCTCCGCAGGCTCCCGGCTCCGTGAACACCTACGGCACCAGCTCCAACCGCAGCGGCGCGATCATCGCCGCCGTGGTGCTGGCCCTCCTCGTCATCGGCGGCGTGGTCTGGCTCGCCGTCAAGTAGGCAGGGGACGGGCACGCGGATCCCGCCGGACGGGGCGGTCCCTAGACTGATCGGGCCCGCGCCCGCCGCACCACCGCGCCACAGGAGGCCGCCGCCGTGACCCAGCCCACCGAGACCGCTCGCAGCCTGGGCCTGAGAGGCGCGGTCAACGCCCGCGACCTGGGCGGCTACCGGACGGCCGACGGCCGGACGGTGCGGCCCGGTGCTGCGCTGCGCGCGGACGCGCTCAACCGCCTCACCGAGGACGACCTGCAGGCCCTCGCCGACCACGGCCTGCGGCAGATCGTCGACCTGCGCAGCCTCGACGAGGTCCGCGAGGCGGGCCCGGACCGGGTGCCCGGCCTGCCCACCGCCGAGATCTCCGCGGCGGAGCTGTCCGCGACCCCGGTCACCGTCGAGCGCACCGCCGCCGACGGCATCACGCTGCACCACCTGCCGGTCTTCGCCCGCGACTTCGACATCTACGTCGCCCTGCGCAACGCCCTCGCCGACCGGGACGCCGACAAGCAGCGCGCCCTGCTCGGCCACGGCAAGGCGGAGGCGATGATGGTCGGCCTCTACCGCTGGTTCGTCACCGACGCCGTCGCCCGCGACCGCTTCGCCACGGTGATCCGGCTGCTCGCCGAGCCGGACGGCACCCCGCTGCTCTTCCACTGCTCGGCCGGCAAGGACCGCACCGGCTGGACGGCCGCCCTGGTGCTCACCGCCCTCGGCGTCGACCGCGACACCGTGTACGAGGACTACCTGCTCACCAACGAGCGCACCGCCGCGATCGTCGAGCACGTCGTCGACAGCTTCGGCACCCGCGGCCTGATGGAGGAGCCCGCGCTGCTGCTGCCCGTCTTCCGGGCCGACCGCGGCTACCTGGACGCCGCCTTCGAGGAGGTCGCGGCCGGCTGGCCGACCTTCCAGGACTTCTGGCGGGACGGCCTCGGCCTGGACGGTGCGGTGCTCGACGGACTGCGGGCCAACCTGCTCTCCTGACCCAGGAGCTCCGGGACGCGTCTTCAAAGCCAGGGGTGTCCCACAAGGGGCGCGGGGAACTGCGCAATTCGGATGCGGGCCAGTATCGGAACACGGCTCGGCCCGTGCTGCCGTCACATCTGCCCCCGGCCTGCGCAGCGCCGGCCGCCCCGCCCCGGCCGGTGCCGCGGGCAGGGCGTCGGACAGCCGTCGCCCCGGTCAGCCCTCCGCGGTGAGGCCGGCCCGGAGCTGTGCCAAGGTCCTGGTCAGCAGCCGGGAGACGTGCATCTGCGAGATGCCGATCTCCTCGCCGATCTGCGACTGCGTCAGGTTGCCGAAGAACCGCAGCATGATGATCCGCCGCTCGCGCGGCGGGAGCTTGGCCAGCAGCGGCTTCAGCGACTCGCGGTACTCCACGCCCTCCAGCGCCAGGTCGTCGTAGCCCAGCCGGTCGGCGAGCGGCCCCTCGCCGTCCTCCTCGCCGGGGACGGAGTCCAGCGAGCTGGCGGTGTACGCGTTGCCGACGGCGAGGCCCTCGACGACGTCCTCCTCGCTGACGCCCAGGCAGACCGCCAGCTCGGCGACGGTGGGGGAGCGGTCGAGCTTCTGCGCCAGCTCGTCGCCGGCCTTGGTGAGGGCCAGCCGGAGCTCCTGCAGCCGCCTCGGCACCCGCACCGACCAGCTGGTGTCCCGGAAGAAGCGCTTGATCTCGCCGACCACGGTGGGCATGGCGAAGGTCGGGAACTCCACCCCGCGGTCCGGGTCGAACCGGTCGATGGCCTTGATCAGCCCGATCGTGCCGACCTGGACGATGTCCTCCATCGGCTCGTTGCGGCTGCGGAACCGCGCCGAGGCGTACCGCACCAGCGGCAGGTTGAGCTCGATCAGCGTGTCCCGGACGTAGGCGTGCTCCTCGCCGCCCGGCTCCAGGGCGGCCAGCCGCCGGAACAGCGAACGCGAGAGCGTCCGGGTGTCCAGCGGGCGGTCGCCCACCAGCGGCTGCCCGCCGCCGCCCGGCGCCGGCCCGGCCTCCTGCGCCGCAGCCGTATCGCTGCCTTCCTGCGGTGCGCCCTGCTGGCGCGGGATCGCCTGCACCACGGCCCGCACGGCGGCCACCCGCTCCACAGGGATCTCCTCGACGACCGCACCGACCGGCGGCTCTCCGGACACGCGCCCCACCCCCTCGTGACTGACTGTTCAACGGGCACCACCAGTGCGTGGTTCCCGCCGACGCGCCCTCCCTCCACCCCCATACCGGCCCACCGGCCCCGGCAAACCCGGCCGTTGCGAGATGTCACACGGCGGTAACGCGGCGCGACCCCCGCGGGGGCTCACTCCTCCCAGGAGTTGCCGGTCCGCAGCCGGGTGAGGATGCGCGAGAGCAGCCGCGAGACGTGCATCTGGGACATCCCGAGCTCGGTGGAGATCTGCGACTGCGTCAGGTTGGCGAAGAACCGCAGCATGATGATCCGCCGCTCCCGCTCGGGCAGCTGCACCAGCAGGTGGCGCACCATGTCGCGGTGCTCGACGTCGGCCAGCGCGGAGTCCTCGTAGCCGAGCCGGTCGAGCAGGGCGAGGCCGCCCTCGTGCTCCTGCGCGGCCTCCAGCGAGGCGGCGTTGTACGCCCGGCCGGCGTCCAGGCAGGCGCGGACGTCCTCCTCGGGGATGCGCAGGCTGGCCGCGATCTCCGGCACCTTGGGCGCCCGCCCGTGGGTGACGGTGAGCTCCTCCATGGCGCCGCTGACCTGCACCCACAGCTCCTGGAGCCGCCGCGGCACGTGCATGGTGCGGACGTTGTCGCGGAAGTACCGCTTGATCTCGCCGAGGATGGTCGGCAGTGCGTAGGTGGGGAACTGCACCCCGCGGCTGGGGTCGAACCGGTCGATCGCGTTGATCAGCCCGATCGTGCCGACCTGGACGATGTCCTCCATGGGCTCGCTGCGGCTACGGAACCGGGTGGCGGCGTACCGGACCAGCGGGATGTTGATCTCGATCAGGGCCGCCCGGACGCGTTCCCGCTCCGGGGCGTCGGGGGGCAGCTCGGCGAGCCGCTCGAACAGGACCCGGGTGAGCGTGCGGACGTCCACGGGCGTGCGGGTGCCGTTCTGGCGGTCCCTCAGCCCGGCGGCCTTCAGCTCCGCGACGAGGCTCTCCGCGGGCTGCGGGGCGGACTGCTCCCCGTCGGTGCCCCGCGCGCTGTCCTGTGTCCGCACGGACACGTCACCCCTCCCAGAGTCGGCATCTGCGATTCGGCCGCCCTCCGGGCGGTCCGGCCGCGCTCACCACCTCGCCAGATCCGGCAAAACTGGTCATAGCATCACAAGTCGTCCACAGCGGCGGCAAGCACCACTCGTACGCGTGTTGGCTGACAGTGGTGCGGCCCAGGAACGCACCGAGCCCTCCGCCCGGGGTAGGGGCGGAGGGCCGCAGGGGTAGTGCGTATGCGATGTTCTGGGCGGGGGATCAGACCTCGATGTCGGCGATCACCCAGGTGGCGAACTCCCGCCACTGCCCGGCGGCGGCCTGGTGGGCCGGGTGGGTCAGGTACGACTGCAGCGCGTCCCGGTCCTCGACCAGGCTGTTGATCGCGTAGTCGTAGGCGATGTCGCGCACGGTGGTGTTCCAGCCGCACTCCCACTCGCGCAGCTCCGGGATCTGCGGGCCGAGCTCCTCGAACGCCTTCGCGCCGGCGATCGCCCGCTCGTCGTCCCGGGAGACGCCGTCGTTGAGCTTGAACAGGACCAGGTGCCGGATCACGATGCCGCTCCTAGCTGAAGAGGGTGGACGAACCCCGCCACGGTAGCCGCTCGCCGGCCGGCCTCAGTTCACCAGCCCGGTCATGAACGTCCCGACCGCCTTCGCCGCGTCCGAGATGCCTACGAACCCGGACTGCACCAGCTCCGCCGCCCTGGTCGGTGAGGTGATGATCGTGTAGATCACGAAGATGAGCAGGAGATACATGCCGATCTTCTTCGCCTGAGCCATCGAACTGGCCTGCCTCCCTGCCACGGGCCGCCCCCGCTCTCCCCGGACGCCCCTCCGCTGCTGCGCAGCTTATCCACCGGACGGCCCATCGGGTGAGGGCGGTGTTCACTCCCCGGGACGAAGGTCCCCGCGAGTGGGGGCTTTGTACGGGTGCCCGGCACCGCCCGGTGCCGCACGATGGAGGTGTGCCGCGGGATCTGGCAGGAATCCCCGGTGCTGGGAACCGGGACTCCCCGCTGTGGGACCGGGCGCCGCTGCTTCCCCCTGACGCGGCGCCGGTGGTGGGAGACCCGACGGGGGCGCGGCCCCTCCCCCCGAGGCCGCGCCCCCTCCGACTCCGAAGGGCCGCCGGGTCACCGACCCGGCGGCCCTTCGCACGCCTGACACTCCGCCACCGCCGCCCGGGCGGCCGCTCCGGGGCGGTCCACGACGAGCAGTGCACGACGAAGGGCCCCGACCGCTGAGGTCGGGGCCCTTCGGAGAAGCGGTAGCGGTGGGATTCGAACCCACGGTGGAGTTGCCCCCACACACGCTTTCGAGGCGTGCTCCTTTGGCCGCTCGGACACGCTACCGAGGGAGACTCTACCGGACGGATCGGGCGGTCACGAAATCCGTATTCAGCGCTGGGTCTCGAAGAACGCGAGCAGCTGTGCCGAGCACTCGTCGGCGAGGACGCCGGGGACGACCTCCGGCCGGTGGTTGAGTCGGCGGTCGCGCATCACGTCGAAGAGCGAGCCGGCCGCACCGGCCTTGGGGTCGAGGGCGCCGTAGACCACGCGGTCGATCCGGGAGAGCACGATGGCGCCGGCGCACATGGTGCACGGCTCCAGCGTGACGACCAGGGTGCAGCCGCTCAGCCGCCACTCGCCGACGGCCGCGGCGGCCTGCCGGACGGCCACCACCTCGGCGTGCCCGGTGGGGTCGCCGTCCGCCTCGCGGACGTTGTGGCCGCGGCCGATCACCTCGCCGCCGGGCCCGAGCACGAGCGCCCCGACCGGTACGTCGCCGGTGGCGGTGGCCAGTGCCGCCTCGTCCATGGCGAGGCGCATCAGGTCCTTCCACCGGTCGCGTACCGGGTCGGGGCGGACGGGGGCGGGCAGGGGGGTGATCTGCGGGGCAGGTGCGGACTGCATGGCACCAGTGTCGGGCACCGGCACGACCGCTACCGAACGGCCTCCAGCACCTCGCCGGCGCCGAGCGCATCGGCGATCTCGGCGAGCGCGTCGCCGGGGACGGCCCCTTCGCCGGCCAGCGCCAGCAGCTCCCGGGCGGAGAGCCCGAAGTCGGCGAGCAGGTCGGAGTCGCCGAGCGGACCGGCCTGGGCGCCGATCGGGCCGTCGGCGTCCTCGTCGTCGGCGTCCTCGCCGGACTCCGCCGCCGCCTCCTCGTCGTCCTCCTCGACGTCCGCGACGAGGACGTCGAGGTCGTCGAAGTCCTCCGCGTCGATCAGTTCGTCGGTCAGCACCGAGCCGTACGAACTGCGCGCCGCGGCGGCGCCGTCGGAGACGAAGATGCGCGGGTCGTCCTCACCGTCCACGCGGACGACGCCGAACCAGGCGTCCTCCTGTTCGATGAAGACCAGGACGCTGTCGTCGTCCTGAGCGGCCTCGCGGGCCAGGTCGGCCAGGTCGGCCAGGGTTTCGACGTCGTCGAGTTCCGTCTCGCTCACATCCCACCCGCCATCGGTGCGAGCAAGCACTGCAGCGAAGTACGCCACCAGGGACACTCCCAAGATTGGTCTCGGCTGTAGGCGATCTCGGGCGAACGCGGTCTGGCCGCCCCCGCGCCAGAGGCGGTCCGCTGTTCGGACCGTCCCTCCGGCATCGTGACAGAAAGCCCGGCGCTGCGGGGGGTGTTCGGCAGCGCGTCTTTGCAGGTCGTGTCGGAATGGCTGGTCGGCGGCCGACGAGTCGGGAGCTCCCGCGTCAGATCCGGAAGGTTCGCATCCGCATGGCCTCGCGCATCCGCCGCTCCTTGGTGCGCCTGGGCTGGACCCGGGCCCGCAGCTCGCGCGCTTCCGCGAGCTCGCGGAGGAACACGGCGCGGCGCTTGCGGCGCTGGGCCTCGGTCTCGGGGGCGTCGGGCCCGGACTCGCCTGTCGAGCCGGCCCCGGTGTCCGGGTTGCTCTTCATACGGTCCGACTTTCCCAGAAGTGTCCGCTTGATACCACGCGGAAGGTCTCGGTTCGGCTTCCCCGGTTCGCCCGCCGTCACACCTGGTTCCGGGCCGTTCCCCGGCGAGTCGTACGCATGTGCCCCAGGCCGTTATCGTCGAGACATGCGTCTCCACGTCGTCGACCACCCCCTGGTCGCCCACAAGCTCTCCACCCTGCGCGACGAGCGCACCGACTCGCCGACCTTCCGCCGCCTCACCGACGAGCTGGTCACCCTGCTCGCCTACGAGGCCACCCGGGACGTCCGGACCGAGCAGGTGGAGGTCACCACTCCGGTCGCCGTCACCACCGGCACCCGGCTGAGCCACCCGCGGCCGCTGGTCGTCCCGATCCTGCGGGCCGGCCTCGGCATGCTGGACGGGATGACCCGGCTGCTCCCGACCGCCGAGGTCGGCTTCCTGGGCATGGTCCGCAACGAGGAGACGCTGGAGGCGTCCACCTATGCGACCCGGATGCCCGACGACCTCTCCGGCCGCCAGGTCTACGTCCTCGACCCCATGCTGGCCACCGGCGGCACCCTGGTCGCCGCGATCCGGATGCTCCTGGAGCGCGGCGCCACCGACGTCACCGGCGTGGTGCTGCTGGCCGCCCCGGAGGGCGTCGAGGTGGTCGAGAAGGAGCTGGCCGACCAGCCCGTCAGGATCGTGACCGCGGCCCTGGACGAGCGCCTCAACGAGCACGGCTACATCGTCCCCGGCCTCGGCGACGCGGGCGACCGGCTGTACGGCACCGCGGGCTGACCGGCCCGACCTGCCCGAAGGGCCCCGCTCCTCCCGGGAGGAGCGGGGCCCTTCGGCTGTCGTGCGGGCTTGCGGCGCGGTCCGCGGTGCTCAGCAGGAGCCGGGCTGCGGGGAGGGGGTCGGGGACGGCTTGGTGGCCTCGGCCAGGGCGGCCGCCGCCTGGGCCGGGTCGAGCAGGGCGGCGAAGCTGTCGCCGATCACGAAGTCCACGGTCGCGTCGGTGCGGGTGTCGGCGGTCTTGGACGCGCTCGCCACCTGCGAGCCGAGCAGCGTCGCGGCGCCCAGGCCGGCCGGGCCGCTGATCACCTGGACGGTGCCGGGCACCTTCTTGTCCAGCGCGGCCGGCGCGTTGCCGACCTGGCCGACGGTGAAGCCGCGCTTCTTCAGCTCCTCCGCCGTGCGGGCGGCCATGCCCGACTTGTCGGTGGCGTTGTAGACGTTCACCGTCACGGCCTGCGGCTGGGGCACGGCCGTACTGGTGGCGCCGGGTGCCGGCGAGGCCCCGGCGGACGCCGCGTCGGAGGCCGGGGCGGCCAGCGGCTTGCCGGAGGTGCCGGAGGTCGGGCACGCCTGCGCGGAGGCGTGCCGCCCGCGGAAGACGTCCACCAGCTGGACACCGCCGAGGGCGATCAGAGAGAGCGCGAGCAGGGTGCCGAGGACGGCCAGCACCTTGCGGCTCCTGCGGGGCGGGCGGCCCAGGCGGGGGTAGGAGTTGCCGGTGACCCGGTACTGCTTCCCCTTCAGTCCCTGGGGGGTCAGCATGCTCACGTCGGTGTCCCCCTCGTGCCAGGACAGGCTCGGTCTCGGGTGCGGCCAAAAAAGGGGCGTACGCCGGGAAATCGGCCGTTGGTCAGCAGATTAGTGCTACAGCTGCTGTGAAGGTACTAAATGATCATCATCTGGAGTACCCGGGCACCCGAAAGGATGTACCGGCGCCGTCCGGAGCCGTGCGCGAGGGCCGGCGGGAGGGTGGTCGTGTCCGGTCCGATGCCGGTCAGTCCATCTCGAGCACACGCGCGTGCAGCACCTGGCGCTGCTGCAGCGCGGCCCGCACCGCGCGGTGCAGACCGTCCTCCAGGTAGAGGTCGCCGTGCCACTTCACCACATGGGCGAAGAGGTCCCCGTAGAAGGTGGAGTCCTCCGCGAGGAGCGTTTCGAGGTCGAGCTGACCCTTGGTGGTGACCAGCTGGTCCAGCCGCACCGGACGCGGCGCGACGTCCGCCCACTGGCGGGTGCTGGTCCGGCCGTGATCCGGGTACGGCCGCCCGTTGCCGATGCGCTTGAAGATCACACGGAAAGCCTACCGTCATGCGCGCGGGGGGCGCAGCAAGCGCGGCGCTACCGGTCCGGGTCCGAGTGCGGCGGTTTGATGGGTCGTACCCCTTTTGCCAGCTCTGTCCGGGAGCCCGCCGAGATGACCGACCCCCACAACCCCGGCGCCGCGGACCTGCCCTCCGCCGTCCGGGTGATCGCCGACGGGTACGCCTTCAGCGGCCCCGCGCTCGAGCTCGGCGCCGCGACGGAGGGCGCCACCGCCTTTCCCGCGGCCCGGGTGCGCATCCCGCTGGGCGTGCTCAACCGGCACGGGCTGGTCGCCGGCGCGACCGGCACCGGCAAGACCAAGACCCTCCAGCTGATCGCCGAACAGCTCTCCGCCCAGGGCGTGCCGGTGTTCCTGGCCGACATCAAGGGCGACGTCTCCGGCATCGCCGCCCCGGGCACGCCCGGCGACCGGGTCACCGCCCGCGCCGCCGAGGTCGGGCAGCAGTGGACGCCGCAGGGCTGCCCGACCGAGTTCTACGCACTGGGCGGGCAGGGCACCGGCGAGGCCGTGGTGACGGTCCTCTCCGAGCGCGGGGCGCCCACGCCGGTGGCGGCCACCCGGCTGCGGGCGCCGCAGTCCCTGATGGGACCGCTGGAGCCCGCGGCGCTGCGGGCCGCGGTGGACGGCTCGCCGCTGGCGCCGCGCTACCGGGACGCGATCGACCGGGAGTCGGCGTTCGAGAAGCTGGCCGCCCGGCCCCGGCGCGGGAGGAGCCGGTGGCGGAGCCCCGCGAGGCGCCGCGGTGTCGATCGCCGGCCGGGCAGGAGGAGGAGGGCGGGCTGCTGGGCTCGCTGCTGCGCGACCCGGCCCTGAAGTCCTTCGCGCGATCGGCGGGCACCCAGCTCGGCCGCGAGACCACCCGCAGCCTGTTCGGCACCTCCCGCCGCCGCAGGTAGGGGTCGTCGTCGAAGGCGGGTAGCCCCTCAGGGCATCAGGGCGGCGCCGATGCGGTCCAGTGAGGAGAGCCGCATCAGGCCGTAGTGGTAGAACTCCACCTCCGGGACGCCCAGCTCGCGCAGGACGGCGATCTTGGCGGCCAGGTTCGCCGGGCCGTCGCAGTCCTCGGCCATGGGGCGGAGGACGACCGCCATGGCCTCCGGCCGCACGCCGTGCAGGGCGAAGGCGGCGACCTTCTCGCGGACGGCCTCCGGGGTGCGCGCGTAGCCGAGGGTCTCGATCTGGTGGGCGGCTCCGGCGAGCGAGGGGAGGTCGATGCCGGAGAGCCAGCCGCGGCCGGGCCCGGCGCCGTCCATGAAGGTCAGCCGCATGCCGCCGGCGGTTGCCGTGGCGGCGAGCTCGGCGGCGAGCGTGGTGACGGTGCGGGTGGCGGAGTCCAGGTAGGCGGCGAGTGCGCCGTCGGCGAACTCGTCCAGGGCGGCCGGTTCGGCGGCCCGCTTCTCGTCGGCGAGCCGGGCCCGCAGCTCCTCCCGGACGGCCCGGCGGACCTCCTCGGCGGGGACGCCCGCGGCGGTGGCGGCGGCCAGGCAGTGCGGGCAGAAGCAGATGCCGAGCAGGGCCTCGGCGACGTGTCCGAGCTCCTCGAAGTAGCGCTCGTGGTGGTGGCCGTGCCGCAGGCCGTGGAAGTGCAGGGACTCGGCGCGGATCGCGTCGACGCCGTAGCGGCCGAGGTCCTCGACCAGGGTGCGGGCGTAGTGGCGGACCTCGGGGTTGGCGGGGCAGAGGTCGGTGAGGTGGCGGTCGCCGAAGGCGTTGGCGGGGGCGCAGTCCGGGTGGAGGAAGCCGAGCCGGTCGTTGTGGCAGAAGACCGTCCAGGCGTTCAGTCTGAGGCCGCGGCGCCCGGCCTCGGCGGCGGCCTCGGCGAAGGGGTCACGGTCGCCGATCGCGGTGGACGGCGTCGGGACGAGCCGGTGGCCGGCCCAGCGGGCCGGGTCCGGGCGGAAGTAGGCGGCGCCAGGCTCCAGGTGGCGCACCACGCGGCGCGGGTTGTGCGGGAAGACGTCGCGGGCCTCGTGGTAGACCGAGGCGAGGGTCAGGCCGCCGACGCCGGCCCGGTCGGTAAGGTGGCCGAAAAAGCTGTCTGCGCCCTCGTCCAGCAGGTCGGTGGCGAAGGCGAGGACGGACGACTCCACGGGGCGGCTCCGGGGCAGGCGGTGCGGGTGCGGCGGCATGCGCTTCCCACGCTAGCCCGGCACCCGGCATTGGTCTATACCTGACGGATCGTAACGGGACCTGACGAGCGAGGGCGGGCATGGCGCCGGTGTACCGGGACTTCGACCACGACGAGCTGGCACGCGAGTACTCGCCGAGCAGCTGCGTCGAGGACATCGCGGTGGAGCTGGCCGCGTACACCGGGCGGAGCGCGGCCGCCTACCGGGCCCTGGAGGTCCGCCGTGACCTGCGCTACGGGCCGGCCGGGCCGGAGCTGATCGACTTCTTCCCCGCGCAGGGCCGGGCCCCGGAGGCCGGCGCGCCGCTGCACGTCTTCGTGCACGGCGGGTACTGGCAGGAGCTGGACAAGACCGACTCCGCCTTCGCCGCGCCCGACTTCACCGCCCGCGGCACCGCCTACGCCGCGGTCGGCTACGGGCTGGCCCCCGACTGGCCGCTGGACGCGATCGTCGACCAGGTCCGGAGGGCCGTGCACTGGCTGCTCGACCACGCCGAGGAGCTCGGCGTCGACCCGGGCCGCGTCCAGCTGAGCGGCAGCTCGGCCGGCGCCCACCTCGCCGCGATGGCCCTGCTCGGCCCGGCCGCGCCGAGCGGCCGCCGGGTCAACGACGCGGTGCTGCTCAGCGGCATCTACGACCTGGAGCCGATCTCCCTCACCTACGTCAACGACGCGCTCGGCCTGGACGCCGCGGCGGCCCGCCGCAACAGCCCGCTGCACCTGCTCGCGGACGGCCCGGCGCTGCCGCCGCTGCTGCTCGTCCGCGGCGAGCACGAGACGGGCGAGTTCGGCCGCCAGCAGGAGGAGTTCGCGGCCGCCGCCCGCCGGGCCGGGGCCCGGGTGGAGACGGCGGTCGCCGCCGGCCGCAACCACTTCGACCTGCCGCTCGACCTCGGCCGCACCGACACCCCGCTGGGAGCGGCCGCGGCGGCGCAGTCGGCTCCCTAGACTGCCGGTGTACCGACGCCCCTGCAGCGCGACGAAGGAGAAGGTGCCCGGCTCATGACGCTCCGTCCGCCCCTGCCGTACGACTTCCTGCCGAAGGTGCCCGCCTTCGAGCTGACCAGCCGTGACCTCGCCGAGGGCGCGGTGATGCCCGACGCCCACGTGTACGCCCACGGCAACGAGTCGCCGCACCTCGCCTGGTCCGGCTTCCCGCCCGAGACCCGCGGCTTCGCGGTGACCTGCTACGACCCGGACGCGCCGACCGGCTCCGGCTGGTGGCACTGGCTGGCCCTCGACCTGCCGGCCGGCACCACCGAGCTGCCCCGCGGCGCGGGCGCCTCCGACGCGACCCTGCCCGGCGACGCCTTCCACGCCCGCAACGACTTCCCGGGCCACAAGTACGACGGCGCGGCCCCGCCGCCCGGCCCGGCGCACCGCTACGTCTTCGCGGTGCACGCGCTGGACGTGCCCACGCTCGGGCTCACCCCCGACACCCCGGCCGCGGTGGTCGGCTTCAACATCACCTTCCACACCGTGGCGCGGGCGCTGCTGACCGTGGAGTACGCGAGCAGCTGACCCGCGCGGCAGCGGGGGCCGGGCGGGTCAGGCCGCGAGCACCTTCGCCAGGAAGTCGTCCAGCCGGCCGACCGTCCGGGCGATCTGCTCCTCCAGCGGCAGCGACTCGTCCGGCCGGCTCACCAGCGCGGACTTCCTGAGCCCGCGCACGTACAGCGAGCAGGCCAGGTCGGCGCAGATGTAGGTGCCGACCGTGTTGCCCTCCCGGCCGGCCGCGCCGGCCCGGCGGGCGGCCAGCAGTGCGACGCCCGAGCCCGCGTGCGTGGTGATGCACAGCGAGCAGGAGTTGGACCTGGTCAGGCTGCGGCGCGGGCCCTGCGGCACCCGCAGGGTGATGCCGACCGGGCCGTCGGGCCGGTCGGCGACCAGGTAGCAGCGGTCCGGCGCGCCGCCGTCCCGCCAGCCGAGGAAGTCCAGGTCCGACCAGGGCCGTTCGGCCAGGTCACGCGGGACGGGCAGTCGGCGGGACTCGCCCTTCGAACAGTTGACGAAGGACTCGCGGATCTCGGACTCGGTCAGAGCGCGCATGGGCCGCACGCCAACAACCCGTTCGCCCCGTGTCGCCCGAATTCGCGGCCGGCGCCGGACGGGCGCATGGGCCGGTCAGCCCTTCGCGGCCTTCGCGGCGGCCTTCGCCTCCTGCTTGAAGGCGCGGACCCGCGCCAGCGACTCCGGCCCGGTGATGTCGGCGACCGAGCGGAAGGACCCCTCCTCGCCGTACGGGCCGGCCGCCTCGCGCCAGCCCTCCGGGGCGACCCCGTACCGCTTGCCCAACAGGGCGAGGAAGATCTGCGCCTTCTGCTTGCCGAAACCGGGCAGCGCGTTCAGCCGCTTCAGCAGCTCCCGGCCGTCGGGGGCGTCCCGCCAGACGGCCGCGGCGTCGCCCTCGTAGTGCTCCACCAGGTACTGGCAGAGCTGCTGCACCCGGTTGGCCATCGAGCCCGGGTAGCGGTGCACGGCCGGCTTCTGCGACAGCAGCGCGGCGAACTCCTCCGGGTCGGCGGCGGCGATGCGGTGCGCGTCCAGGTCGTCGGCGCCGAGCCGGGTGGCGATGGTGTACGGGCCGGTGAACGCCCACTCCATCGGGATCTGCTGGTCCAGCAGCATGCCGGTGAGCGCGGCCAGCGGGCTGCGGCCGAGCAGCGCGTCGGCCTCCGGCTGCTGCGCGAGGTGGACGGTGACACTCATCGGGGCGGCCCCAGGGTGCGGCGGTCGGTCAGGTCCCCTTCATCGTCGCAGCCCGCCGGCGGCGCCGTTCCGCAACCCGCCCCCCGGTGGTGCGCCGGCGACCGGCCGCGGAGCGGCAGGATGCGCTGCGCCGACCCGGGTGCGGCAATTCCCGGTGACCTGCGGGTAGAGCTGTCAGCAGCTGCCGGAATTCATTCCCCGAAGCTCAAATAAAGCTCTGAGAATCGCGCAGAATCAGTTTCCGGGGTTACCAGAATCCGAAGTCCGGGCTACGTTCCTGCGGGTGTGCGGCCGACCCCCGCCGCACCGGAGAGGCAGTAGAACACCATGAGCCCGGACACCACGACGCGCTCGCGCACGCCTTCCCAGGCCGCCCCGCCCACCCCGCCGGGAGCGGCCGGGGACGGCCACCTGAAGGCCGGACTGAAGAACCGCCACCTGTCGATGATCGCCATCGGCGGCGTCATCGGCGCCGGCCTCTTCGTCGGCTCCGGCGCCGGCATCGCCGCCACCGGCCCGGGCATCCTGCTCTCGTACGCACTGGCCGGCGCGCTGGTCGTCATGGTGATGCGGATGCTCGGCGAGATGGCCGCCGCGGACCCGCAGAGCGGCTCCTTCTCGGCCTACGCGGACCGCGCGCTGGGCCGCTGGGCCGGCTTCACCATCGGCTGGCTGTACTGGTTCTTCTGGGTCGTCGTGCTCGCCGTGGAGGCCACCGCGGGCGCGAAGATCCTGCACGGCTGGGTGCCGGACGTGCCGCAGTGGGGCTTCGCCCTGCTGGTCATGGTCGTCCTGACCGCCACCAACCTGTTCTCGGTCGCCTCCTACGGCGAGTTCGAGTTCTGGTTCGCCGGCATCAAGGTGGTCGCGATCGCGGCCTTCCTGGTGGTCGGCGGCCTCGCGGTGTTCGGCGTGCTGCCGCACACCGAGGCGGTCGGCACCGCCAACCTGCTCGACCACGGCGGCTTCCTGCCGAACGGCGTCGGCGCCGTCTTCAGCGGCATGCTGACCGTCGTCTTCGCCTTCATGGGCAGCGAGATCGTCACCCTGGCCGCCGGCGAGTCGCCCGACCCGGCGCGGGCCGTCACCAAGGCCACCAACAGCGTGATCTGGCGCATCGGCGTCTTCTACCTGGGCTCGATCGCCATCATCGTCACCCTGCTGCCCTGGGACTCCGCGGACGTCCTCGACAGCCCGTACGTCGCGGTGCTCAAGTACGTCGGCATCCCCGGCGCGGCCCCGCTGATGGACCTGATCGTGCTCACCGCGGTGCTCTCCTGCCTGAACTCCGGCATGTACACCGCCTCCCGGATGGCCTTCTCGCTCGGGCAGCGCGGCGACGCGCCGAAGGCCTTCGCCAAGGTGACCGGCCGCGGCGTCCCGCTCACCGCCATTCTCGCCTCGGTGGTCTTCGGATTCGTCGCGGTGTTCTTCAACTACGAGTTCCCGGACACCGTCTTCAAGTTCCTGCTGAATTCCTCCGGCGCCGTCGCGCTCTTCGTCTGGCTGGTCATCTGCATATCGCAGCTGCGTATGCGAAAGATCATCGAGCGGGAATCCCCGGAGAAGCTCACCGTCCGGATGTGGCTGTACCCGTACCTCACCTGGGCCACCATCGGAATGATCGGTTTCGTGGTGGCGTACATGTTCACCACCCACGACGGCCGGATGCAGATGGTGCTCTCGCTGGTCGCCGCCGCGGTGGCCCTCGTCGCCGCCCAGGTGGTGCACCGGCGGCGCAAGGCGGTCGTCGAGACGTCCTCCTGACGGTCCATCGAACGCCTCCGCGATTGCGCCGGGCGGGCGACAGCCGGCCTGTCGCCGCCGGAGCCGCCGCCGTGCGGACCGCACGATGAACCGACGAGCAGATGTTCGGCCCCGGCCGGTACTCCCCGTACCGGCCGGGGCCGACCTGTTCGTCCGTGCGGTCCCGCCGCGCCGCCGGCCGCGGTCCCGGGCCGCGCTCACCACGCATCCCAGGCTGACGGCGGGTCGCAGGAGGCTCCGTGCACCGATCCAGATTCACCACGTCCGCGCTCGCCCTCGGCGCCGGTGCCGCGCTGCTGGCGGGCGCCGCGGCGCCGCCGGCCGGCGCGGCGCCGCCGGGCCGGGTGACCGTCGCCGACCCGGCCCAGTACGTCAACGCGTACGTCGGCACCAAGCAGGGCGCACCGGACTTCGGCAACGGCGGAGGCGCCGGCAACACCTTCCCCGGCGCCTCGGTGCCGTTCGGCATGGTGCAGTGGAGCCCCGACACCGCCACCTACCAGCACGGCGGCTACTTCTACGACGACCACCGGATCGCCGGCTTCAGCCTCACCCACATCTCCGGCGCCGGCTGCGGCGACTACGGCACCACCCCCTTCATGCCGGTGCTCGACGGCCGCCCGGTCGCCCACTCCGACTTCTCGCACGCCGACGAGACCACCGCCCCCGGCTCCTACGCCGTCACCTTCAAGAACGGGCTGCGCACCGAGCTCGCCGCCACCCAGCGCTCCGGCATCGCGCGCTTCAGCTACCCCGCGGGCCACACCGCCTCGCTCACCGTCGACGCCGGCAAGGCCTTCAACGACGCCAACGGCTCGATCAGCATCGGCACCGACACGCTCTCCGGCTGGACGGAGAGCGGCGGCTTCTGCGGTACCGGCAACCGCTACCGGGTCTACTTCCACGCCCAGTTCGACCGGCCGTTCAGCAGCGCCGGGATCGTCCGCGCGGCGGCCGACGGCAGCGGCACCGTCGACACCGGCCGGCGCAGTGCCACCGGCACGAGCGGGGGCATCGCCCCGCAGCCCGCCCGCACCGCCGAGGCCCGGGAGCGCCGCACCGGCAGCGGCGGCGACCAGCACCCCGACCGGCAGCGCGCCGCCTCCGGCGCCCAGGCCCTGGTCTCCTTCGACACCGGCGCGGACCGCACCGTCACCGCCCGGGTCGGCATCTCCTTCGTCAGCGCCGAAGGCGCCCGCGCCAACATGATCGCCGAACAGCGCGGCGCCGCCTTCGACGAACTCCGCGCGGCGGCCCGCGCCGCCTGGAACGACCTGCTCGGCCGGATCGCCGTCGACGGCGGCACCACCGCCCAGCGGCGCATCTTCTACACCGCGCTCTACCACGCGCTGCTCCACCCCAGCGCGATCAGCGACACCGACGGCCGCTACCCCGGCTTCGACGGGAAGATCCGCACCGCCCGGCCCGGCCACACCCAGTACGCCGACTTCTCCGGCTGGGACGTCTACCGCTCCCAGGTGCAGCTGCTCGCCCTGCTCGACCCGGCCCGCGCCGCCGACATCGCCCAGTCCGTCGCCGACCAGGGCGCGAGCGCCGGCTACTTCGACCGCTGGACGCTGGCCAACGGCGGTACCGGCGTCATGGTCGGCGACCCGCTGCCGATCATCGCCGCGAGCATCCAGGCCTTCGGAGGCACCGACTTCGACGCGGCCGGCCTGCTGCGGACGGCCACGGCCGGCAGCCGCGACACCCGGCAGCGCCCCGGCCACGGCCCGTACGACACCATCGGCTTCATCCCGGCCGACGCCGGCGGGATCTGGGGCTCGGCGGCGACCACCCTGGAGTACACCAGCGCCGACTTCGCCCTCGCCCAGCTCGCCGACCGGATCGGCGACACCGCCGCCCGGGACACCCTGCTGCACCGCTCCGCGAACTGGCGCAACCTGATCAACAGCGGCAGCGGCCGGATCCAGCCACGGGACACCGACCACTCCTGGCCGGACTTCCGGCCGGCCCAGCAGGACCACTTCGTGGAGGGCAGCGCCGCCCAGTACACCTGGATGGTGCCGTACAACCACCGCGGGCTGTTCGACGCGATGGGCGGCGACGCGGCCGTGGCCGGCCGGCTGGACGACTTCTTCGCCGAACTCAACGGCGGCCCCGACTCCGAGCACGCCTACCTCGGCAACGAGCCCTCGTCCAACGTCCCGTGGGCGTACGCCTACGCCGGCCGCCCGTACCGCACCCAGGACGTGGTGCGGCGGGCGCTGACCGGGCTGTTCGCCGACACCCCGGACGGCGAGCCCGGCAACGACGACCTGGGGCAGATGTCCGCCTGGGTGGTGTGGGCCGCGCTCGGGATGTACCCGCAGGCTCCCGGCCGCGCCGAACTCGTGCTGGCCAGCCCGCTGTTCCCGTCCGTCACCGTCCGCCGCGGCAACGGTGCGGTGATCGACCTGGACGCGCCGGGCGCCTCCGGGTCCGCCCGCTACGTGCACGCCCTCACCGTGGACGGCACCGCAAGTACCCGGCCCTGGCTGAGCGAGGACTTCGTCCGCCGCGGAGGCACGCTCGCCTACACGCTCTCCGAGACCCCCGACCCGGCCTGGGGGAGCGCCCGCGAGGACGCCCCGCCGTCCTTCGACGTCGGCCCGGCCCGCCCGGCCACCGGTGCGATCGCCGGCCTCGGCGGCAAGTGTGCGGACGTGGAGGGGAGTTCGACGGCCAGCGGGACGGCCGTCCAGCTCCGGGAGTGCAACGGCAGCACCGCCCAGCAGTGGACCACCGCTTCCGACGGCACCCTGCGCGCCCTCGGCAAGTGCCTCGATGTCGACGGCAGTTCGGTCTTCAACGGCGCCGCCGTCCAGCTCTGGGACTGCAACGGCACCGGCGCGCAGCAGTGGTGGGCGCGCGCAGACGGCTCACTTCTCAACCCGCCCTCCGGTCGCTGCCTGGACGTTCCCGGAAGCAGCACCGCGAGCGGCACCCGACTGCAACTGTGGGACTGCAACGGCACCGGCGCCCAGCGCTGGACCGTGCCCGCCTGACACGGAGGACCGCATGACCGACCAGCCCGCAGCCGCCGCAGGCGGCGCCGACCACTCCCGGGAGCGCGCCGACCTGCTGGAGGCCCTCGGCACCCACCGCGGCTTCCTCCGGTACACCGTCCGCGATCTCGACGACGAGCAGGCCAAGCAGCGCACCACCGTCAGCGAGCTCTGCCTCGGCGGTCTGATCAAGCACGTCGCCGGGGTCGAGGAGCGCTGGATGCGCTTCGCGGTCGGCGGCGCGGCCGCCATGCGCAGCGAACCCGTCGACTGGGAGGGCCAGTTCAAGATGGCCGAGGGCGAGACGCTGGCCGGCCTGCTCGGCGCCTACGAGCAGGTCGCCGCCCGCACCGACGAGCTGGTGGCCACCCTCGACCTGGACGCCGCCCACGCACTGCCCGAGGCGCCCTGGTTCAAGCCCGGCGCGACCTGGTCCGTCCGGCGGGTGCTGCTGCACGTCCTCGCCGAGACCTCCCAGCACGCGGGGCACGCCGACATCATCCGCGAGTCCCTGGACGGGGCCAGGACCATGGGCTGACCCGGCCCGGCCCGGCCCGGCCCGGCCCGGCACCCCGTCACCCACCGACCGAGAGGAAGAGAACCATGGCCGTGCAACCCGAGGGCACCCCCTGTTGGGTGGATGCGATGTTCCACGACGTGGAGGGCGCCAAGGAGTTCTACGGCGCGGTCCTCGGCTGGACCTTCGGCGAGGCCGCCGCCGAGTTCGGCAACTACACGCAGGCCTACAAGGACGGCAAGGCGGTCGCCGCGGTCGTCCCGCCGATGCCCGGCGAGGAGATGCCCTCCACGTGGTGCCTCTACTTCGCCTCGCCCGACACCGCCGCCACCGTGGAGAAGGTCCGCGCCGCAGGCGGCGAGATCATGATGGAGCCCATGCAGGTCGGCGACTTCGGCACCATGGCGCTCGCCCGCGAACCCAGCGGAGCGGTCTTCGGCATCTGGCAGGCGGACAAGCACGAGGGCTTCGAGAAGGTCGGCGAGCCCGGCTCGTACGCCTGGGCGGAGCTGTGCACCCGCGACCCCGCCCGCGCGGACGCCTTCCTGTCGGCGGTGTTCCCGTACCGCGCCCAGCAGATGGAGGCCGGCGGCGAGATCGACTACCGGGTCTACAACGTGGGCGAGAACCCGGTGCTCGGGCGGATGGAGATGGGTTCGGACTTCCCGGCCGAGGTGCCGCCCTTCGTCAGCGTCTACTTCGGCGTCAGCGACTGCGACGCCGCCGTGGCGAAGGCCACCGAGCTCGGGGCCCGCCTGGTGTTCGGTCCGATGGACAGCCCGTTCGGCCGCTTCGCCGCCTTCACCGACCCGCAGAACGCCCCCTTCGCGGTGATCGACATGGGTCGCACCGAGGGTGAGATGCCGAAGATGACCGACGCCTGATCCGGCTGCGCGCACCGGCCCCGCCCGGGAATCCGGGCGGGGCCGGTGCGCGTGCGCCCGTCGTGCGGGTCACGCCGGGGAGGCGAAGACCTGCGTCCACCAGGGGCCGCCCGCACCGAAGTCCACGCCGAGGCCGATCACCTTGAAGTCGCAGTTCAGGATGTTCGCGCGGTGGCCGGAGCTGTGCATCCAGGCGTCCATCACCGCCGCCGGGTCGGGCTGGCCGTACGCGATGTTCTCGCCCCACGCCCCCGGCCGGTAGCCCGCCGCCTTCAGCCGGCTGTCCGCGTGCCGCCCCTCCGGGTCGGCGTGCTCGAAGTAGTGCCGGGCCACCATGTCCGCGGAGTGCGCCGTGCTGGCCGCCGTCACCTTGGCGTCGAGCACCACCGGCCCGCAACCCGCCTTCGCCCGCTCCGAGTTGGTCAGGTCCGTGACCTCCCGGGCGAACTGCGCGGCCTTCCCGGTGGGCGCGGCCGCCCCGCCCGGCGCGGACCCGCCGCCCCTCCCGGCCGCCGCCCCGCCCGGCTTGGCGGCCGGCGCGGAGGCCGCCGAGGACTTCGGAGCGGCACTGGCCGAGGCCGAGGGCGACGCGCTCGCCGACGGCGAGACCGACGGGGACGGCGAGGCCGAGGCGGTGCCCCCGGACGGCACGGCAGCCGAAGCCGACAGCACGACCGGCTCCGGGACGCGCTCCGCCGCGGCGGTCGACCCGCCCTCCGTCCCGCCCGAGGCCGCCAGTCCGTACACCGCCGAGCAGCCCAGCACCAGCGCCGCGGCCCCCGCGACCGCCAGGGTGCGCCGCCGCCCGCCCGCCGCAGCCCGTCGCCGGGAGCGCCGGCGGTGCGCCCCGCCGCCGTGACCTGCGCCGGGGGCGGCCGGGCCGCCGTACCGGCCCTCCTCCGCGGGGAGGTGGGGGAGGGGGAACCGGGTCGTGGAGTCGTCGTTCATACTGTCTGCTTCCTGAGCGGGTCTGCGCCGGCACTCTTCGTGCCGCTGCGGTCGGTGCCGGCGCTGTGCGTGCCGACGCTCTGGGAGATCGGCGCCCCGGGGTGCCATAACGGAAAAGGTCAGGCCGGGAACATCACTCGGAAATCCTGTTATCCGCCCCGGCCGTGCAGGTCTCCGTCCAGTGGGGGCCGTGGAAACAGGACGAGCGAGGACAGTGCATGGGCAGCGAAGGCGGAATGGACACCGCGGTGGTCGAAGCAGCCCGGGCCGGCGACGACACGGCCCGCGACCGGCTGGTCGCCGACTGCCTGCCGCTCGTCTACAACATCGTCGGCCGAGCCATGAACGGACACTCCGACACCGACGACGTCGTCCAGGAGACCATGATCCGCATGGTCGGCGGCCTCGGCGGTCTGCGCGACACCTCCTCCTTCCGCTCCTGGCTGGTGGCGGTCGCGATGAACGAGGTCCGCCGCTGCCGCACGGCCCGGCAGAGCGGCCCCGTCCCCGACCTCGACGGCATGGTGCACGTCGCCGACCCGGCCGGCGACTTCGTCGACCTCACCGTGCTGCGCCTCGGGCTTTCCGGCCAGCGCCGCGAGGTCACCGAGGCGACCCGCTGGCTGGACGACCGCGACCGCGACCTGCTCTCGCTCTGGTGGCAGGAGGCGGCAGGACGGATCACCCGCACCGAACTCGCGAACGCCCTGGAACTGTCGCCCCAGCACACGGCCGTCCGGGTGCAGCGGATGAAGGAGCAGCTGGAGGTCGGCCGGACGGTCGTCCGTGCGCTGGCCGCCGAACCCCGCTGTCCCGGCATCGAGGAGCTCACGGCAGCCTGGGACGGCCGTCCGAGCGCGCTGTGGCGCAAGCGAATAGCCCGCCACCTCCGTTCCTGCCGCATCTGCGAGCGCGTCGGCCGCGACCTCGTCCCCGCCGAGGGCCTGCTCGCCGGCCTCGTCCTGGTGGTGCCGATGCACGGTTTCTCGCTCGGCCCGGAACTGTTCGCCGGCCGGCTCGCCGCCCTCGCCGACCCGGGCACCCTCGGCTCCGCCGCCGTTCCGCCGACCCCGCCGTCCACCGGCCTGGGACAGCACGCACTCGACCTCGCCGGCTCGCACGGCGCCCGCGGCCTCGGCCGGGTCGCCCGGCACGCCGTCACGGCGGCCGGGGTGCTCGCCGCCACCGCAGCGGTGCTGGGCGTCGTCCGGGCGCTCCCCGACGACGCACCGCCGCCGCCCGCGCCGCCGATCGCCGCACCCACCCCCGACGCCGTCGTCCTCAGCGCCCCGGTGTCGAGCCCGTCCGCCTCCCCGGCTTCCCCCAGCCCCTCCGCGCCGTCGCCGTCGGCGAGCCCCAGCCCGAGCCCGACGGCGCGCAGCCTCGAACGGCAGCTCGTCGACCTGATCAACGCCGAACGGGCCAAGGGCGGCTGCAAGCCGCTGCGCATCGACCCCAAGCTGCACACCGCGGCCCAGCGACACTCCGAGGACATGGCCGCCCGCCGCTACTTCGACCACATCGACCGCTCGGGCAACGGCCCCGAGGAGCGGATCAACGCGACGGGCTACCGGTGGCGCGCCTGGGGCGAGAACATCGACCAGCGCCGCAAGTCCCCGGCCGACGTCTTCGAGGACTGGATGGACGACTCCTACCACCAGGACAACATGCTCGACTGCCGCTACCTCGACGCCGGCGTCGGCGCCGCCCCCGTTTCGGCGGGCGGCTTCCTCTGGACCCTCGACGTCGCCACCCCCGCCTGACGGCGGCTCCGGGACGGTCCGCCGACCGCGCCCGGGCGGCTGTCAGCGGTGCCCGGCGGACGTCCAGCCCTGCCGGTGCAGCCGCTCGAAGCCGTCCAGGAGCAGGTCGAGGGCGAACTCGAACTCGAACTGGTCGTCGCAGCCCCGGCCCACCACCGACCCGTCGTCATGGGCCCCCGCCGTGGCGATCTCGACGATGCGGGGGTACCGGTCGGCTGCCTCGCGGAGGGCGGCCGCCTGCGCCTGCGGGTCGCCGCCCGGGCCGTGGAACAGCTCCTGGGTGAAGCCCCACACCCGGCTGCCCAGGGCGTGCATCGCATGGTGGGTGAGGTCGGCGGAGAGGCCGCCGGCCCGGAACATGCCGATCACCGACTCCAGGTAGTCCAGCGTGCCCGGGGTGGGGGCGGTGCGTGACTCGACGACCTGGGAGGCCCAGGGGTGGCGCAGCAGCGCCCGCCGGGCGGACAGCACGCGTCCGCGGACCGCGCTCCGCCAGTCGGCGCCGTCCGCGGGCGGGTCGATCTCGCCGACGATGACGTCGACCATGCCGTCGAGCAGCTGCTCCTTGTTGGCGACGTGCTTGTAGAGCGCCATCGGCACGACGTCCAGCTCCTGGGCGAGGCTGCGCATGCTCAGTGACCCGATGCCGGCGCGATCGGCGAGGGCGACGGCGGTGTGCAGCACGCGGTCCCTGGTGAGCGGGGTCCGCCGTGTGCCGTCTGCCTGCTGGGCCATCTCCTGACCGCCTCCTGTCGGGCCGGACCCCCTTGACCGGTGTACAGCGTACACCTTACCGTCCCAGCAGAGGTGTACGCCGTACACCTCTGCGGCCTGCGTGTGGTCGGGAGGCCGCCCGTCCGTCATTCGGCAAAGGAGCCACGGTGGCCTCAACGAGAAGACTCGCGACAGCGGCAGGCATCTGCTTCTTCGTCACCCACGTCACGTCGATCGGCGGCCTCGCCCTCTACGGCCCGGTGCTGCACGACCCCGGCTTCGTCCTCGGCCCGGGCCCCGACACCCGGGTGCTGCTGGGCGCGCTGTCGGAGGTGCTGCTCGTCCTCGGCATCGTCGGCACCGCCGTCGCGCTGTACCCCGTCGCGCGCCGCCACAGCGAGGCCGGCGCCGTCGGCTACCTCGGCCTGCGCGTCCTGGAGGCCGCCGTCATCGCGGTCGGCATCGTCGCCCTCCTCGCGGTGGTGACACTCCGCCGGGACGCGGCCGGCGGGCAGGACGCGGCCGCCCTCACCACCACCGCCGGGGCGCTGGTCGCCGTCCACGACTGGACGTTCCTGCTGGGGCCGAACTTCGTCTGCGGGGCCAACACGACGGTGATCGCGTACGTGGTGTACCGCTCGGGCCTGGTGCCCCGGCCCGTCGCCGTCCTCGGGCTGATCGGCGGGCCGCTGATCTTCGCCTCGGCGGTGGCCGTGCTCCTCGGCCGCTACGAGCAGCTGTCCGGCTGGGGCGCCCTCACCGCCCTCCCGGTGTTCGCCTGGGAGTTGGCCCTGGCCGGTCGGCTCGTCGCCCGCGGCTTCACGAGCGCCCGGCACCCCGCCCGGGCGGCCGAGCAGGCCGCCGTACCCGCCTGAGAGCCGGTTCACCGGCACGGCCCGAGGCAGCACGACCGGTGGACGCGGCGCGGGCCGGCCCCCGCTCCGGACGGGGAGCGAAGGCCGGCCCGAAAGGAGCGGCGGTGGGGTCAGACGGTCGGGAACTTGGCGGTGAAGGCGGTCGGGACGCTGACCACGTGGTTGAAGTCGAGCTTGCCGGGGCCGAAGGCGTCGGCGGTGAGGGCCTTCTTCTTGCCGGCGGTGATCTGCCAGACGGTGTTGCTGTCGGGGGAGAGCAGCATGGTGCCGTCGGCGGGGGCGGCCTTGGCGGCGGCCGACTTCAGCCACTCGCCGGGCGCGGCCTCCAGCGGGCGCTTGTCGTAGCCGAGGCCGGTGAAGTCGGCGTAGGTCAGCGGCACGGCCACGCCGCCGGCCATGGCGTACACGGTGGCGTCGGTGCCCGAGGCGTCCTTGACCACGGTGCCGTTGGCGACCTGCTTGGCCACGGTGGAGCCCAGCCACTCGCCGGGGACACCCATCAGGGAACGGGTGTTGTAGCCGTTGGCCGTCCACTCGGCGGCCGAGATGTGCACGGCCGCGCCGTTCAGCATCACGTACCGAGCCGGGTCGTTGCCCGACTGCGCCATCACCACGCGGCCGTTGGCCAAGGTGCGCTCGGCGGCCTGCTGCAGCCAGGCGGTCGGGACGCCCATGTCGGCGCGGGTGTTGTAGCCGTCGGCCGTCCAGTCGGTGCCGCCGATCAGCAGCGCGGCACCGTCGACGACCACGTAGCGGTCGGCGCCGCCGGCCTGGTCGTGGACCACGGTGCCGGCCGGGGGCGCGCTCGGCAGGGCGTTGAACGCCGCGCCGTCCACGAGCACGATCTTGCCCAGGTCGTAGTGGTCGGGGGTGACGTCGGAGGCGGCCACCGGCACGCCGGAGCCGGCGATCATCACCTTCACGTCCGGGCCGTTCGGCGACTTCACCAGCGTCCCGGACGGCAGCGAGGCCGGGTCGGGATAGGAGGGGCCGGCCGGGTACGGGTTGGCGTGGTCGGAGCCCAGGCCCGCGGCGGGGCCGCAGGACGGCCAGGCACCCTCGCCCTGACCGGCCAGGATCTTCTCGCCCGTCAGGATCTGCTGTTGCTTGGTCGCCAGATCGGGGCGCGAGGCGTACGCGGTGCCGCCGAAGGCGCGCCACGTCGACATCGAGATCTGGAGGCCGCCGTAGTAGCCGTTCCCGGTGTTGATGCTCCAGTTGCCGCTGGCCTCGCACTGGGCGACCTTGTCCCAGGTCGAGACGGAGGCGGCCGAGGCGGTGGTACCGGTGAGCAGCGGGGCGGCGAGCGCGATCAGGGCGGTGGCGGTGACGGCGAGCGCGGACTTCTGGCGGGCGGCGGAGCGCATGGAGGGTCCTGTTCGGGGCGAGGCGAGGCGTGGGCGGCGGGTGGTGCCGGAAGAGCGGGCCGGCCCGGGCCGCCCGGCCGGTAGGAGGCCGGGCGGCCCGCGGTGGTGCTCAGGCAGGCGCTGGTCAGGCGGTGACGGTCGGGAACTTGGCGGTGAAGGCGGTCGGGACGCTGACCACGTGGTTGAAGTCGAGCTTGCCGGGGCCGAAGGCGTCGGCGGTGAGGGCCTTCTTCTTGCCGGCGGTGATCTGCCAGACGGTGTTGCTGTCGGGGGAGAGCAGCATGGTGCCGTCGGCGGGGGCGGCCTTGGCGGCGGCCGACTTCAGCCACTCGCCGGGCGCGGCCTCCAGCGGGCGCTTGTCGTAGCCGAGGCCGGTGAAGTCGGCGTAGGTCAGCGGCACGGCCACGCCGCCGGCCATGGCGTACACGGTGGCGTCGGTGCCCGAGGCGTCCTTGACCACGGTGCCGTTGGCGACCTGCTTGGCCACGGTGGAGCCCAGCCACTCGCCGGGGACACCCATCAGGGAACGGGTGTTGTAACCGTTGGCCGTCCACTCGGCGGCCGAGATGTGCACGGCCGCACCGTTCAGCATCACGTACCGAGCCGGGTCGTTGCCGGACTGGTCCATGATCACGGTGCCGGTCGGCACCGTCTTCGCGACGGCCCCCTTCAGCCACTGGCCCGGGACGCCCATCAGCATCTGGGTGTCGTACCCGTCGGCCGTCCACTCGGTCGCCGAGATGTGCAGCGCCGCGCCGTCCACCATCACGTAGCGCGCCGGGTCGTTGCCCGTCTGGTCCATCACGACGGTGCCGGTCGGCACCGTGCGCTGCGCGGCAGCCTTCAGCCAGGCGGTCGGAACGCCCATGTCGGCACGGGTGTTGTAGCCCGCCGGGACCCAGTCCTCGCCGCCGATCAGCAGAGCCGCGTTGTCGATGACCACGTAGCGGTTGGCGCCGCCGGCCTGGTCGTGGACCACGGTGCCGGCCGGGGGCGCACTCGGCAGGGCGCGGAAGGCGGAGTCGTCGATCAGCACGATCTTGCTCAGGTCGTAGTTGTCGGGCGTGACGTCGGAGGCGGCCACCGGCACGCCGGAGCCGGCGATCATCACCTTCACGTCCGGGCCGTTCGGCGACTTCACCAGCGTCCCGGCGGGCAGCGAAGCCGGGTTGGGGTACTGCGGGTTGGTGGTGCCGGCCGGCGAGATGTAGCCGCTGATCCGCTGGCCCCAGGGTGCCTGGCCGACCCGCCAGCTGGTGGTGGAGTTGGTGGAGACGTGGCCCGGGTATCCGCCCTGGTTGCCGCCGGTGATGGTGACCCGGTCGCCGCTCACACCGGTGACGAGGGCCACGTGGTCCGCGTAGTCGCTCCCGTTGTAGTTGTAGACGACCGCGTCGCCGACGTGCGGAGTCTGGGACAGGGTGCCGTACTTCTTCCCGTAGTCCATGAAGCTGGCCGCCCGGTCGTCCAGCGTGCCGAGGCCGGTGACCCCGTTCCGGGCCCAGACCCAGCCGGCGAAGTCGGCGCACCAGGCGTGGGTGCGGGTCGTACCGCCGGTGCAGCTGCTGCTCTGGTTCGGGCCGCCGACGTAACCGCCGTGGGCGCAGTAGGAGTTGCCGTCCTCGGCGCGGGCCGTGGCCGAGATGCCGTCGGTGAGCGGCGAGGCGGCGGCCGGGACGGCGACGACCGTGGCGAGCACGGACACGGCCAGGGCGGAGGCGGAAGTCAGGCGGACGGCGGCGGTCTTGAGGTTCTTGGACACGGCGGAGCTCCTGGAGGCAGGGAAGAAGGTCTGTGGGGTGCTGCAGGTGCCGCAGCAGGCATGGCGATGCCGAAGCGCGTGGCGCCGCACCGTGGCGGGACGGCTGCCCTGCAGGAGCAGTCGGACCGGTGGACACGGGGCGCCCGAGGCGCTGTGGTGGTGATGAAGGCGGGTGCTCAGGGGGTTCTGACCCCCGAAGACGCGGGGAGTGCGGTGCGGGGCGTGACTCGGGGGCCGCGGGCCCGGTTACTCCCAGACGGTGGTGACCTTGCCGGCCGGGGCGATCTCCCACACGGTGGTGGCGGTGGTGCGGGTGTGCTGGGCGGTGGTGGCCTGTGCGACCAGGGCGGGAGTGACGGCGGCGGCGCCGAGGGCGAGGGTGGTGACCGCGGCGGCCCGGACGAGGCGGGTGCGAAGCATGGGAGTGGTCCTTTCGAGAGCCTGGGTGAAGCGGTGGTGGTCCGGTGTGTGCGTCCCGCGGTGACGCTTCCTCCGGTGCTGCCTGCCGGGTCCGTGTGCTGTTCCCTGCCGGCGATCACTAGCTTCGTCGCAGCTCAAGGCATGTGGAAGGGCTTTCAGGTGGACGGAAACGGTCCTGGACGATTCCGTCCAGCGAGGCCGGAAGCGGCCGTCAGGAGGCGCTCGTAGTACGGCGCCACCAGGGGCGCGCCGACCCTGGCGACCGTCCACCCGCGCAGCGCGGGAACCTCCTGGAGGGCACGCCGGCAGAGCGACTCCGTGCGGCGCTCCGCCTCGCCCAGGCTGGCGGCGAGCAGGTAGACGCCGAGAACCGGATCGGGCTGGGCCTGCGGATGTGCGCTGACGTGCTCCACCGGGCCCTCGGAGTCGGCCAGTCCGCGCACGAAATCTGCACATTCCGAGGGGAGTTGGGCCATCGGAGCGGGCGCGCGGAGGGCGGCATGGATCAGGTACATGCGTGCACTCTGCCGAACACCGGCCCGAGGTGGGGCGGCAGCGGACTGGACGTTCCGGTCCATGGCCGGAACCGTCCACGCATTGGTCACATCGTGCACGACGTGCAACGATTCGAGGACCTTGATCGAAAAGGCTCACACCGGGGGGAACCGCTGTGCTCGCCACTCTCGGCCTCGACGCCACGGCAGAGGCTGTCTACCGCGCCATGCTCGCGTACCCGCAGGACGGCGTACGGGCGCTCGTCGACCGGCTCGGGCAGCCCGAGGACGCCGTACGGCGCAGCCTGGACACCCTCAGCGAGCTCGCCCTGGTCCGGCCCTCCTACGAGCGGGAGGGACAGCTGCGCGCGGTCTCCCCCGAGGTCGGCATGGAACTCCTGATGGCCCGCCAGCAGGCCGAGTTGGCGGCCCAGCAGCTGCGCATCGAGGCCTCCCGCGCTGCCGCGACCCAGCTCATCGCGGAGTTCGCGGACCTGACGCCCTCCGTGGCCAGCCCGGGGGTGGAACAGCTACTGGGCCTCGATGCGATCCGCGACCGGATCTCCGGCCTCGCCCGCGAGGTCCGCAGCGAACTGATGACCTTCGCGCCCGGCGGCGGCCACCGCCCCGAGAGCCTGGAGGCGTCCAAGCCCAACGACCAGGCCCTGCTCGGCCGCGGCGTGCGGATGCGTTCGCTCTTCCTGGACAGCGTCCGCAACAGCCAGTGCACCGTGGCCTACGCGGCCTGGCTCGGCGACCTCGGCGGCGAGGTGCGCACGGCACCGGAACTGCCCACCCGGCTGATCATCTTCGACCGGTCCACCGCCGTCATCCCGGTCAGCAGCGACGACAGCGCCGCCGGCGCGGTGGTCCTCACCGGCCACGGGACCCTGACCGCGCTCTGCGCACTCTTCGACAACGTCTGGTCCGGCGCCCGCCCCCTGGGCACCGCCGAGATCCCCCGCGACGAGGGCGGCCTCAGCGCCCAGGAGACCACCGTCATCCGCCTGCTCGCCCAGGGCCTGACCGACGAGGCCATCAGCAAGCGACTCGCCGTCTCCCCGCGCACCGCCCGCCGCCTGGCCAACGACCTGATGGACCGCCTCAACGCCCGCAGCCGATTCGAATTCGGCGTCCGCGCCGTCCAGCGCGGCTGGCTCCCGCACACGGAGTGACGCCCGATCGTGATCGCCCGGCTCGACCTGGACCGCGGCCGCGAGACGACGAAGGCCCCGACCGGAAACCGGTCGGGGCCTTTCGTTCGCTCTGGCGGGCAGGGGGCGGAGGACGGGGGATTCGAACTCGTGGGGGACGCCCCGGGCCGGCTGTGCCCGTCCCGGGTTACGCGGGCATCACGCCGTGGATACGGGAGACGGTGAACATGCGCTCGTCGTCCCGCAGGTGGCACCAGGCGTGGAGGTAGGGGGCATCGAGTTCGAGCCGGCTGAGGACGCGGACGGTCGTGCTGCCCGAGGTGGCGACGTACTCGATCGTGATCGGCTGCCCCTCGTCGACGGCATGGGCCAGTTGGCGGACATCGGTGAAGGAGAGGTTGCGCGCGTACCCGGCGATGATCTCCTCGGTGTCGCTGGCGTAGGGGCGGCCGTCCTCCGGGTCGGGCTCCGCGAGGTCCTGCGGGGCGTTCCGGAGTCGGGCGGCGAGGGCGTGCAGGTCGACAGCCGTCCCCGCGTCCGCGGTGCGGGCGTCCGTCCGCCGTGTGCGGGACCTGCCGCCGGGCAGGCGCGGGGACGGGACCGGGTTCGCCGCGCGGTGGCTCTGGGCCCGTTCGATCCGGACGGATCCGTCGGGCTTCTCGGCGACCGGAGCGTAGCCCGCCGCTCGCAGCGCTGCGAGGGTCTTGTCCGCCGGGGTCCGGCTGACCAACACCGTCGGCGCCAGCTGTCGCAGACCGAGCTGGACGAGTTTGCGGTGGGCGGCCAGCTCGGCCAGGAGGGCGGGCTCCTGACCGTGGATCACACAGGCTGCGGAGACGACGCGTACCCGGCCGTGGCTGCGCGCGGTGTCGTGGATCAGGTACGAGAGCGGTTGGGGAAGCGACTCGACGGCGACGGCGGTCAGGTCGGCCGTGAGGGCGTCGGGGGTGAGCCCCGTGTCGAGGGCGCGGCGGACGCTGCCCGGGCTGAACCGCCATACGGACGCCGCACCGGCGGTCTCCCGGTCCGCGACGGAGTCCAGCAGCGCGAGGAGGTGTGCCGACGGCGTACCGGCAACCACGGCCGTGAGATCGCTGCCGAAGCGGGCGGTCCCGCTGGCGGCGGGCAGCAGCCGTCGGCAGGCGCCGGTCAGCGCTTCGGCGTCGTCGGCGAGCAGGGCGGCCCCGATCGGGGACACGGCCCCGAGAGCGAGCGCGCCGAGCAGTTCCGCCTCCCGGATCAGGGTGGCGAACGGCGTGGCGTCCTGGGGGAGTTCGTCGACGAGCGGGCGGAGCCACACGAGCAGCGCCCCCAGGTCCGCCGAGTTCGCCGCGCCTTCGCCGGCCGGGAGCCGCGACGCGGCTGTGAGCAGCCCGTGCCGGGCCTGTACGCAGCCTCCGCAGGGCGGGGCCCCGGCGAGTGCCGGCAGAGCCTTCCCGTCCTCGTCGCGGCTCCCGCCAGGGGTCAGCGGGAGCGCCCACCACGCCCGGAGCAGCACGGCGAGCTGGTCGGCCGGCTCCTGCTCGGCCCAGGTGTCGTAGGACGCGGTCGCCGCGACCCGGTCGCCGTCCCGGGCCAGCAGCCCGGCCGCGCCCGCCGCTTCCAGCACGAGGCGTACCAGGATCTCGTCGCACTGCGCCGCCCTGCCGATCCGGGAGAGTTCGCGGGCGCCGATCCCGCCGGCCTTGAGCCGGGCCGGTGGAGCGGCGGCGCACACCCCGAGGACGGACACGGCGTGGGCGGCGAACGCCATGGAGGCGGCTGCGGCTTCCCGTTCGATGTCCAGGACGGTGGTGGGCACCGACCGCACGTCGGGCGGGACGGGTGTGAACGGGGCGTACCAGTCGGGGCCGCGCAGTGCGAGTGCCACCTCCTCGGACATGCGGGCCGGCCCGTACCGGTACCGGTCCCGGATCAGTAGCCCCCGTTCCACCGCCCATTGTTCGGCGGGCTCGAAGTCGGCCTGCGGAGCCCCGAAAACGATGAAGCCCGGTTGCTCCGGAGCCTCACGTGCCCGCCGCTCGAGGAGTTCCCGGGTGGCTGCGGGCGCCTCGGCCACCAGCGCGGCGACCCGAGCCGGATCGTTGTGATGGTCGACCAGCGCCGCCAGCCGCTGCTCCTTCCTGCGGGCGACAGGTCCGACGTTGATTTTCGCCAGCATGCGGCCCAGTTCGTCGGAGTTCGAGCCCGCGAGCAGTTGCACGAGCGGTGCGTCGAGCCCCAGCGGCGAGTCCCACGCGTTCCGCAGCGGCGCCGCCATGTGCAGCAGGCCATTGCCGTCCGGCCACACCAGGGCGTGATCAACCAGCGCCTCCAGGGCGGCGGCCAATCCGTGGGCGCGTTCACCGTGCGTCGCGTCCAGGAGACCTGCCAGATCGTCCAGCGACGCAGCCGTCAGCGCGGCGAGGGCCTCCGCCACCTGCAGGCACGGCAGCGCGAGCCGGGGCAGGACCAGCGCCACTGACGCCGGGCGCTGAAGACGGTCCGCCAGTTCACCCACCGACCGCGGCTCCGGAGCCGACGCGGCGTCCGGGCGCGCCGCCAGGACCTGCTCCAACTCGGCCGCATCGAGACCGTGCAGCCATGAGGCCAGTGCCGATCCGCTCTTCTTACTGATGGGACACCTCACCACGCAGGAGGACGGCCATGCCCTACGAAGCCGGCCGAAAGCACCAGGATGGCGCACCAACGGGAGCGGAAACGCCGAAGGCGGAGGATACGAGATGCGAACTCGTGAGGGATTGCCCCCCAACGCGCTTTCCAATTCTCCCGAACCCTGTCCACCGGGGTTTGCACCTATTCTGACCTGCGGCGGAGCGAGCTGCTGGGCAATGGCTGAACCTGACCGGACGGGAGCGGACGAGACCGGAACCGAGACCACTCGTGCAGGCCCCCAGGGGAACGCCGGCTCTGTCGTGCGTCATCCGCCTGGTCTCCATCTGTAGCTGACGCAGTCCGACCAGGGCGGCGGTGCGGCCTGAGCACAGCTGTCGCCCCCGATCGAGTGAACCGGCAGTACCCGGCGGTTCGCCGAATCGTTGCCCGGGAAGGCGTTGCGAATATTTCGAATACTTCGGATACTGCGACTGTATCGGGGAAGCTGGGAGGTTCGACTACGGCAGCCACGGAAGGCCGGAAGATCACGCTGGGCGCCGTCGACGCTCAAAGCGCCGAACGTGCACTGCGCAGGATCCGTGACTACCTCGCGCACAACACGGACACCACCGCGGACATCACCATCCTCGGTGAAGTCGGTTCCGACGACCCCCTCGTCCTGCCGCGCCCCACCGTCGAGATGTTCGCCGCGATGCTTGCCGCCCTCGCGAACGGGCAAGGCGTGCAGGTCATGCCCGTCAATGCCATCGTGTCCACCCAGGTCGCCGCCGACATGCTCAACGTTTCCAGGCCCTACCTGATCGGTCTCCTGGAGAAGGGGGCCATCCCCTTCGAGCGGGTCGGGCGCCATCGCCGCATCAAGTTCAACGACGTCATGGAGTACAAGCGGAGGGACGACCGCGAACGCAAGGACGCAGCCGACTCCCTCACGGCCCTCGACGAGGAGCTGGGACTGCTCTGACATGGCCTTCATCGTCCTGTACGACTCGAACGTGCTCTACCCGAACACGGTGCGGGATCTGCTCATCCGTCTGGTCCGGCACGGAATCGTCCAGGCCAAGTGGATCGAGCAGATCCTCGACGAGGTGGAGGTCGCACTCCGCCGCAACGACGTTGGCGACGACGAGAAGCGTGCGGAGCAGCGGCGCCGCATGAACGCAGCTGTGCGGGACTGCATCGTCACCGGCTACGAGCCTCTGATCGAGGGGCTCAAGCTCCCCGATCCGAACGACCGCCACGTCCTCGCGGCGGCGATCAAGGCCGGCGCGCAGGTGATCGTCACCGACAACAGCAAGGACTTCCCGTCCGAGTGCGTAGCGGAGTGGGGCATCGAGCAGAAAACCGCTGACGACTTCGTCATGGACCTGATCGACCTGGACGACCGTGTCGTCTACGGCTGCGTCATGGAGATCGTCGGTAGTCGACGACGGGAGCCGGTCACGTTTGACGACGTGCTGGGCCAACTGGAGAGATCTCAGCTGATCGGATCAGTGAGCATGCTCCGAGGTGGACCTGTCGAGAGCATCTGACTCGCCGCGTCTCAAGGCCCCGGCCACCACCGGGTGCTGGTCGGGGCCCGCCGCATCTCGCCCCGCCACGCTTTCCGATTCTCCCGAACGTTGCCCGCCGGGGTTCACGCCTGTTCTGACCCGGGGTGAAGCGGGGCGCTGCCCAGGCTCTGAACCCGCTGGACGGCGGTGGATGAGAGCAGAACCGAGCCCTTGGGCGGCAACTGCACCCGCCGTGACGAGGTCGGCCCGGGCGCGAGGAGCGTCCGGACCGACGTGGCCTCACGCGTGGATTCACGCGTCTCGCAGCCGGAGGATCGCGCCGCCGAGGAACAGCGCGATCGCTGCCCAGAGGGCCAGAACGCCGAGGCCCGTCCAGGGGCCGATGGGAAGGTGGTGCAGGTTCGCCGTCGCCTGGATCGCGAGGCCTGCCGGCATCGGGCCGAGCTGCGCCAGCAGTCGCTGCAGGTGGGGCTCGGTGACGACATGACCGAGCAGCGGGAACAGGTAGAGCAGTGCCAGCACGACGCCGACCGCGACCGCCGCGTCGCGAACCGCTGCGGCGATGCCGAGTGCGAGCAGGGCCACCAGGACCAGGTAGAGCACCGAGCCCGCCGCCGCGCGCAGGGTCGGGCCGTCGGCGAGGGAGAGCCGGGCGTAGCCGTGGGCGGGTGTGTATCCGGCGCCCGGCAGGAGCAGACGGCCCGCGAGGACGGAGGCGAGCACGGCGACGCTTCCGACTGCGAGGACCGCTCCGCCGAGCACGGTGGCTTTCGCGGCCAGCACCGTGCCGCGCCCGGGCATCGCCACAAGCGTGGTGCGGATCAGACCGGTGCCGTACTCGCCGCCCACGAGCAGGACGGCCGTGATCGCGGCGAGTACCTGACTCACCGACACCCCGGCCAGGCTGAGCCGCACCTGGTCCTGGCCGCAGCCCGCCACCGGGCACGGGACGTTCGCGGACACGGCCGCGCCGACGCCGGCCGTGACGAGAACCAGGGCGACCATCAGCCAGCCGTGCCCGGCCTCGGTGTGCAGCTTCGTCCACTCGGCGCGGCAGGCACGGCGGAACCCGGCGGGGTGGAGGCCACTCATGCGTCCCTCCGGCGCAGCAGCACGGTCGCCGCCGCGAGGGCGAGCGCGCTCCAGACACCGAGCACGGCGAGGCCGCCCCAGGGGGAGAGCGGGAAGTATCCGGACGAGGGGGCGTAGACGGTGAGCACCTGGTCGTAGCGCGGCAGCGTCTGCTGGACGGCGAAGCCCGCCGCCGGGGTGAGCCGGAGCAACCACTCGGCCGGGCCGCTCGGCAGCATGCCGCCGAAGGCGAGCAGATACGGGAGCACCGTCGCCGCCACCACCGCCGTGATCGCCGTGACGCTGCGCCGCAGCACCACTCCGAGGGCCAGCGACAGGACTGCCGTCGCGGCCAGCAGCAGCCCCGTGCCGAGGACCGCTCGCGTCTGGACCGCCGTGGGTACGGTGAGTACGGCGAAGTGGGTGGCGCGCGCCCGCAGTTCACCGAGCGGGATGCTCACGGCGGCGGCCGCGGCGCCGACGGCGAAAGCGACCGTTGCCACGACGGCGGCCTTTGCGAGGAGCATCCGGCCGCGGTGGGGTGTCGATGCCAGGGTCTGACCGAGCAGCCCGCGACGGTACTCGGCGGTGACGAACTGCACGGCCACCACCGTCAGCATGATCAAGCCCACGAACGTGCCGACGAGGAAGGTCTCCACGGTGAACGCCGGTCCGAGCGCCGGCCCGCCGACCACGGGGGCGATGTCGCCCGCGCCGGTGACGGTGAAGCCCTCGCCGGTCGTCGTCCAGCCGCCGCTGGTGCCGGGTGTGTAGCTGCCCGAGGTCCCGGCGTCGTCACCGACCTGCAGGCCCTGCCAGCCTCCGGCCGCCTGCCCCCAGGAGCCGCTGAGCGTTACGCGACCGAAGCTTCCCGTGGCCGTGGCCGGACTGCTGCTGCCGCCACCACTCGCCCGTACCGCCGCCGGGGCGGCGACGAACAGCCCCACCTGCACCGTTGTCGCTGACTCGGGCAGTCGTGCGGTGCCGACCTCGGTCCACCGCTCGCCGTCGGTCGAGTCGTAGCCGGTGACCGTCCCGCCCGTCCGGACGAGCCGCAGCCAGCGGGGCTCAGCGGTCGAGGGACTGCCGGGCAGGCCCGCGCGGTCGTGTGTGAAGTCGTCCTGCATCCGCACCCCGTGCGCGCCGGTGACCGTCATCGCCGCGTAGGACGAGCCCTGGCCGAGACTCTGCTTGACCAGGATCCCGGCCTTGGACCACGGGGTGACGCCGGACGTGGTTCCGCCCGGCCCACCTGCCGTACCAGCACCCGCCGGATCAGCCAGTACGCCGGTCAGCGCGGTGACCGGGACGGTGATGCCGCCGTCGCCGGACAACGCCCGGTGCACGAAGTAGAAGCTGTCGTTGACCGCCCCGCCGCCGGGGCCTGCGGAGAGCGCCGTCGCCCGCTGCGGATGCTCGTTCGACGAGGCCGTGCCGACCAGCAGGAACAGTACGGACGCCAGCATCGCGCCGACGGCGCCCAGTACCCAGCCGCGCACGGTGCGGAACTTGGTCCACTCGGCATGCAGCGTCCTCATCGCTCCACCCCCGCCGCCGCGTCGGCACTCCGATACTGAACGGCATCCCCGGTGAGCGCGAGATAGGCCTCCTCCAGCGTCGCGCGGTGGGTGGACAGTTCGGCGAACGGCACGGCCGCCGCGGTGAGCCGAGCGACGATCGCCTCGCCCGGCAGCCCGGTGATGCCGAGCGTCTCGGGTCCGGTCACCTGCACCGCTGCGCCGGTGCCCGACAGCGCTTCGGCGGCGACGAGCGGTGCAGAGGTGCGCAGCGTCACCCGGCCGGCCGCGACACCCGCCAGCAGCTCGCGCACGCCGGTGTCGGCCACGACCCGGCCGCGCCCGACAACCACCAGGTGGTCCGCGACGTCCTCCAACTCGCCCATGAGATGGCTGGAGACCAGTACCGCGCGGCCCTCGGCCGCCAGCGAGGCGAGCAGGCCGCGGATCCACCGGATGCCCTCCGGGTCCAGGCCGTTGAACGGCTCGTCCAACATCAGCGCGGGTGGGTCGCCGAGCAGCGCCGCCGCGATGCCGAGCCGCTGCCGCATGCCCAACGAAAAGCCGCCCGCCCGGCGCCGGGCCGCGCCGGCCAGCCCCACCTGCTCCAGCACCTGGTCCACCCGGCGGGCCGGAAGGCCCTGTGAACGAGCCAGCCACAGCAGGTGGTTACGGGCGGTCCGGCTGGGCTGCAGAGCTCCGGCGTCCAGCAGTGAGCCCAGCCGCGTCAACGGACTGCGCAGGCTCCGGTACGACCGGCCGCCGACCAGCGCGTGGCCCGCGTCGGGCGTGTCCAGACCCAGCACCACCCGCATGGTGGTGGACTTGCCCGCGCCGTTCGGGCCCACGAAGCCGGTCACCCGACCGGGCCGGACCGTGAACGTCATCCCGTCCAGTGCCTGCGTCTCCCCGAAGCGCTTCCGCAGCCCGGCCAGCTCGATTCCGACGTCGTCCCTCATCGCAACCGCCCGTCCTCTCACAGGTTCTCGGTTTCGGCCCCACCTTGCGTGCGAGGGCGTGACACGGGCGGAACGGGCGCTGTCATGTCGCTGTTAGGTCGCCTCGCCTAGCCTGATCAGACAGCCGGGTGGTGCGGGAGAGGGAGGACCGATGACGGTGGACCAGGGTCTGCCCGAGCGACCCGTGCCACGCCGCCGCAGTGTCCGTTGGCAGTTCACGACCCTGTATTCCAGCCTCTTCCTGGCCTCGGGCGCCATGATGCTGGCGGTGGTCTGGCTGATCGCGGGCGGATCGCTGGAGGTCGCGCCCGCTCTGGGCAACGGGACCGGGCCCATCGCCCCGGGCGCCCAGGCGCGGATCGCGAGCCTCGAGCACCAGCTCGCCGAGGCCCACACCCGGCAGACGCACCAACTGCTGCTCGGCTCGGCCGTCGGCCTGACCGTGATGGGCCTGGTCTCGGTGGTGCTCGGCTGGTACGCCGCCGGGCGCGTGCTGCGCCCACTGCGTGCGATGACCACCGCCACCCGCCGGATCTCCGCCGACAACCTGCACGAGCGGCTTGCCGTCCAGGGCCCGAACGACGAGCTGAGGAACCTCGGCGACACCATCGACGGGCTACTGGTGCGCTTGGAGGGCGCGTTCACGGCCCAGCGGCGATTCGTCGCCGACGCCTCCCACGAACTGCGCACCCCGTTGGCCACCATGCGGGCGGCAGTGGACGTGACGCTCGCCAAGCCGGGCCCCCTCCCCGAGCGGACGCGGACGCTGGCGGGCCGGGTGCGCGCGGAGCTCGACCAGGTCGACCGGTTGCTGGACGGCCTGCTGACCCTGGCCCGCGCCCAGCACGGCGTGCTGCCGGGCACCGAAACCGTCCGCCTGGACGAGCTCGCCGCCGGAGCCCTCGACGAGCGGGCCGACACCATCGCCCGCCGTGGTCTGACGGCGACCCGCGAGACCGACTCCGACGTCCGCGTGCGCGGCAGCCGCACGCTGTTGTGCCGACTGGTGCAGAACCTGGTCGACAACGCGGCGCAGCACAACGAGCCCGGCGGCTGGCTCCGCGTCGCCGTCCGCACCGGCAGCGACGCGCCCGTCCACCTGGTCGTGGAGAACGCCGGACCGAAGCTGACGCAGGACGAGGCGGCACAGCTCGTCCGCCCGTTCCGCCGGATCGGCCCGGATCGGCCCGGCGCCGGCGACGGATCGGGTCTCGGGCTCGCCATCGTCGCGGCGGTCGCCGAGGCGCACGGCGGCACGCTGGAGCTGCGTGCCCGATCCGAGGGCGGCCTGCGGGTCACCGTCACCCTGCCGCAGGTCGGCGGGGACCAGGAGCCCGTGGCATGAGGGTTCTGGTGGTCGAGGACGCCCGGGCGCTCGCCGACCTCGTGGCCGAGGGCCTGCGCGACCAGGGCATGGCGGTGGACGTCGCCTACGACGGTCTGGAGGCCGCGGCGAAACTGAGCACCGCCGCGTACGAGGCGGTGGTGCTGGACCGGGATCTGCCGGGCATCCACGGCGACGCGCTCTGCCAGATGATCGCGGACCGGGACGAGCGGCCCATGGTGCTGATGCTGACCGCGGCCGACTCGCCGGGCGACCGCGTCGACGGTCTGAGCCTGGGTGCCGACGACTACCTGGTCAAGCCCTTCCACTTCCCCGAACTCGTCCTCCGGCTACGGGCCCTGGCCCGCCGGCGGCCCTACGCCCGCGCCCGCGTGCTCCGCGCGGCCGGCATCGAGCTCGACCCCGTCCGCCGCGCCGCCAGTCGGGACGGGCGACGGCTCGACCTCTCGGTCAAGGAGTTCGAAGTCCTCGCCGCCCTGCTGCAGGCCAGTCCCGCATTCCTCAGCGCGGAGGCCCTGCTGGAACAGGTGTGGGACGAGCACGCCGACCCGTTCACCAACACCGTCGCGGTGACCATCGGCAGACTCCGACGCAAGCTCGGCGATCCACCAGTGATCGCCACCACACCCACGGTCGGCTACCGGATCGCCGATCCGACGGAGTGATCGCCCGTGCGAGCCGCCGCTGCACCACTTGCGGCAACGGCGCTCCATTGACGACGAAGGCCCGGACCGCGTGGTGCGGTCCGGGCCTTTCGCTTGCCCTGGCGGGCGGAGGCGGAGGATACGAGATTCGAACTCGTGAGGGGTTGCCCCCAACACGCTTTCCAACTCTGCATGTGCCGGTTCGCAGGTGTCCGCCCTCGTTCACCACGCAGGTGGTGCGCCATGGAAGAGGTGGCCGGACTGCGCCGGACCGCGGCGGACGAGACTACAGATGAGACTGCAAGCTCCCGGCCTCCACCCCCCAGCGCCCCAACTATGCCGACCCATGAGCGATGGCCGAAGCTGGTGACAACTGACGGCCCCGGTGATCCGCCTCCAGGCGTAGGGTGTTCGCACAATCCGTGGGCCGGGGGGACATATTGGACAAACGTCTGACTGAGCAGGAGCGCCGCGCGCTGCTCGACAAGTGGATCTCGCCCGCCACCGAAGCTGAGGCCGACCGGCAGGAGCGGGCGGAGCGGATGGTGAAGCAGGCCATCCATGCCCACCCGCCTTTTGCTGGGCTGGACCTCAAAGTGGAAGCCAAAGGCTCGTATCGCAACAACACAAACGTCCGAGCTGACGCTGATGTAGACATCAAGGTCCAGCTCAATCGCCCTGTTCATGCGGACTTTCTGCAGTTTGTCAACCCTCTTAGGCGCCAGACACTGTTAGGCGACCCGTACGACGGTCCGTGGCGGCCAGGCAAGCTTCGACAGGAAGTCTTTGCCGCACTGGACAACTACTTTGCTGGGCCTATCGACGCAGACCACAACATCGCGTTCAACATCCCAGCCGTTCCTGGAAGCCGGCCCAGCATTGACGTGGTCCCATGCTTCCGCTACCTGCTTTACAGCGGATTCAACTGCGATCGGTGCGATGAGGGTAGCATCGTCTATCCCAGGGACGGAAAAGAGATTGTTAACTGGCCAGATCAACAGCTATCGAACGGCCGCGCGAAGAACAACCGTACCAATCGGCGGTACAAATTTGTGGTTCGCGTGCTTAAGGCGGTTGAGAACGAGCTCGCCGCGCAGGGCGTGATCAAACCTCTGCCTTCATACTTCTCCGAGTGTTTGATTTACAACGTCCCTGATGACCGCCTTGCGGGCGGAACCTTCGATGATGCAGTCCGGGAATCGCTCGCATATCTCGCCAGGGAACTCCACTGGTGGTTTGGCGACAGCGGTCGAGCCATGGTGGAGCCAAATGGGATCAAGAAGGTGTTTGGGCCGGGTCAAAAGTGGACGATCGATGACGCCCGAACTCTGGTGAACTCGGCCTTGACATACCTCAACTACAGGTGAATCTGATGAGCCCTGCCAGCACCATCCGTACGACAGCCACAACCATCACGACCATTTACACTCTTGCCCTTCCGATCTTTGGTATCACGCCCACCGCAAATTTGAAGTACCTATTCGCATACCTTCCCTCTCTGCTGGGCTATGGGGTTCTAATCTTCGATAAGTGGGCATGGCGGTGGCCGCTCATTCATCGAATCACCGGTCACCCGTGGGTTGGCGGCACTTGGCGTGCAGTGCTCACCCCTGCAGCTGAGAGTCGCATTCCTGCCGGCGGAAATCGTGGCCCCATTACCAGCTACCTGGCCATAGAGCAGACCTACTGGACTTTGCACGCTACGCTGCGAACAGCAGAGAGCATGTCGCGTTCCACCAATGCGACGATGGTGAAGACAGAAGGTTCTGAGACCGTGGAACTGCGCTTCCTATATGAGAACACCCCGCGCACCGAACACCAGAGGCGCAGCCCACGGCATGCTGGTGCATGCCAACTCTCGGTTACGGGGCGTATCCCTCGGAGCATCGCCGGTAGCTATTTCACTTCCAGATTTACTGCTGGCGACATGGACTTGAGCTTGCTCAGCCGGTCCACTGATTACGGAACATTTGCTGAAGCCCAGACTGCGGATCAAGGGGACGCCGCATCTAACTGATTCTTGGCTTGCCATTTACTTGGGCAAGATGATTGACATGGATGGGTGAGGCCGATAATGATCGGGCGCGCGATCAGGCAATTCATGTGGGGCTATCAGCCGCATTTCCGAATTTCGGTCGAAGTTGACATTGATTCGGCCTTGAAGTCTATCGGCTTTGCGGGAGACCCTAAAGTCATGCTAGTGGGTTTTCAGGTTGCCGGTGAGCATGAATTTGACATCTGCATTGAGCCTGAAAAAGGCCAGTACTCCCCTGCCCATTTGAGGGGTGTACGTGAGCGAGCGGCGGAGCTTTATGCGTGTCACCCGGACCGAGAGATGCTCTCCACTAGCCGGACCCTTGACGATTCTCGTCAAGCGGCACTGCGCAATCAAATGCGAGCCAAGGCTCTAGAGGAGGCGCTCTCCGCAGTACCAGGCGAGAGCGAAAGAAGTTTTTTCGCAGGCAGGTCGGTCCGTGTCGCGGATTACGATGTTCACATCGTTATCAGTGTTGATAGGGGCGCTCTCGGTCGGGTTCCAAAGATTTCTACCGAGGAGCGCGACAGAATCAAAGTCCAAAAGTCTTTGGTGCACGCCGTTATTGCTGAAATTCTTATTCGTGCCACGCGCTCACTGCACCTTCCAGATCCTGGATCCGGGCTCAATGTCACGGGAGCTAGCACCGATGAGATTGTTCGAAGCGCAACTGAAGCCCTCGTCCGGTCGGCGATGTATTGCGCGGGATTCTGGTTCGGTAGTAACAATCATCTACTGATGAGCGGAATTTCGGCCTTGCCATATGAAGGGCGCTCCGGGTTTGGTCGCCTCATCGTGGCCAAGGAAAGCCACTCTGCTATTGAGGTCGTTCTCAAATTCCGGAGCCCTGTGGAGCTGCGAAACGTAGCGGCGGTGAGAAAACTTCTGGAGGCGAGTGGTCCAGAGGCTGACCTGTTGACCAATGGGGAGTATGTCTACGCGCTAGGAAAGATGACCTCCGATTACGATATCTCAAGCGAGACTGTATTCGTCGTGAGCGTGACTAATCGAGGTGTTTGGGAGCTTTCTCATGGAGGTGAGGCTCTGCTGTCTGTCCGGGACGGAGTTCCTTGCTTGCCAGTGCGGGCTCTCGATTTGGAATATCTCCGCGACCTAGTTGATCGCCTATTTGCTGATGCTGATGAGCCGATCTTGGTGGCGCTGGCTCAGGCTGCTGGCGAGCATAGGCACGGCGCTATGCTGATTATTTCTGAAGATGCGGCGGGCGAGGCCAAGCGCTTGTCCCCGCAGGCCTGGTCTGTTGAGCCAGTGAATCTTTCGCCGGAGCTCCTGAAGCAGCTTACGGATATGGACGGCGCAGTGCTGATTGATCCGCAAGGTAGATGCCATGCCGTGGGAGTTATCCTTGACGGAATAGCGCAGGGCGCGGGTGATCCAGCGCGGGGAAGCAGATTTAATAATGCTGTACGGTATCTTGGTGCAAATCCTCCAGCAACCGTTGTGATTGCTTTTAGTGCTGATGGCGGAGTTGACGTCCTTCCCAAGCTTAAGCCGCGAGTCAGCAGGGCCGTAGTGGATCGTGCAGTTGATCGATATTTGGCGGCCGCAAAAGCAGATTCATTGGATCGCGAGGAGGCGAGTCGGGCGTGGGAATCAGTCAAGTCCCTACGCTTCTATCTCTCCAGCGACCAATGCGAGATGCTTAACCGTGCGAGTGCTGATATCGAAGCCCGGGAAGCAGATAGTGTCTCCATTAGAATTGCGAGAGAAGATTTTCGGCCAGACTCGCGCATGAATGATAGTTACTGGATTTGAAGTGCCAAGCCTCGCAAGGTGAGTTTCCTGTAGAGATAAAACTCATGAAAACTGGAGAAAGTTTGCGATGTGCTCCATTGAATCGACGACCGCAATCGCGCCAGCGGCAGCCAGCTTTGCACCCTTCCCAGGCTTGTTTGCGTAACCGATGGTTTCGACCTGGGCCGCATGGCCAGCTTCCACGTCTCTGGTTGCATCGCCGATGAAGATGCATTCTTCCGGCTTGGTCGCGATGGCATCCATTGCTTCGAGCAGGAGCCGTGGGTTCGGCTTCATGGACGACGGGTCTCCCGGTACCCTGCCGAACACGCCAGCCACATAGCTGCTTAGACTGTGTCGGGCAAGGTAAGCCTGGATCGCTGTCCCCGCATTGTTGCTGACCACCGTTACCGACCGGCCGGAGGTAGCGCATGCGCGCAGAACCGATTCTCCGCCCGGATTCGGCCGGCCGATCAGCACGGCTTCCGTCTCCAGCTTGGTCAGAGCCTCATCGGCGGTTGCGGCAAGATCCGGCCGGGCGTCTGCAATGAGGCGAAGCAACGCGAGTGGGTCACTTTCAGTCTCGCTCCCGGCCGGGGACTGCTCGCCGGCAGTGAGCAGGCCCTGACGAAGGCGGCGCGCGACTTCCGATGCCGGCAGCCCGGCGAAGACTGAGCAGACGGGGCCGTCGAAGTCGAGCAGGACGTGCTTTACAGGACGAAGCACGTCTGCGAGTGACAGGGAAGCGGCCGTCATGGCTGACGCTCGTACGCGATCGTGGACCATACGCTGTCGAACCACATCTGTGCCTGCTGGACGTACTGAGATCCGAGCGAGGCGTCATCCGGTCCGGCGGCATGGTGGAACAGCGTGGTGTCCTTGCCGGTGACGTCGTAGAACGTATGGTCGCCGCCGCCGGTCGCTACTGTCCGCTCGCGGAGCGGGTAGAACCCGAAGAACGCCTCAGAGCGGTTCAGGATGTACAGCTTGAAGAGGCTGGACGCCCTGTGCACCTTCACCTGAACCGTCGCGTTCTGCACGAGACCAAGTTCCGCCAGCACCTCGACTGAGTGGGCGATGCCGCCGGCGTTGGTGAGCGCGATGTTCCGGGCGCGCTCCCGGAGTGCTGGCTCGTCTTTGAGACCGTCCACCAGCACCGGCACGGCCATGGGCTCGGTGGTGTCTGGCAGGAGAAGCCGCACAGCGATGGACTCCGGGGCGAGCCTGCCAGAGCGGACCTTGTCGAGCGGCTCCTGCAGTGCGTTGTGGAGCGTCTCGCTGGAGAAGCCGGCGAAGTCCAGCGTCACCTGCTTCTGCTCGAAAGCTGCTTCGAGGTGCGGCCGAAGACCGACCGGACGTGACGTGCGCTCGCGGACGAAGGACCCGCTGCCCTGCCGGGTCACGATCAGCCCCTCGGTCCTGAGCAGGTCGAGGGCCTTGTCGATCGTGCCGCGCGCTACGCCAAAGTGCTTGGCGAGCTCGGGGCCGGATGGGAGCTTGTCGCCGGTTTCGAAGCCGGGCTTCTTCGTGAGGATCGAGGCCCGCAAAGAGCTGCTGACCTGCTGATACGGCGGGCGGGAGTCATCCGGGTCGAGGCTCATACACCCATGCTAGGGCAGATGCCCAACACACGCGAGAAACCCAACCCTCTTGACCTGCCTAGGCAGGTTGCCTATGTTGTGAGTGTCGCAACCGAGAGAAGCGGGAGTGACGCGGAGGGGCCTTCTTTGGGCTGCTCTGAGCTGCACGGATGCGCCTGGAGGGGTGGGGTGACAGCCCCCCGAAGGAAGTGCGCGTTCCTTGAGAACTCAACAGTGCGCCTGATGAACGAACGAGTGTCTTTGGTGACCGGCCCGCCCGCCCGCGGGTGGGCCGGGATCCATGGCTACTCGTGCGTGACGAGTGGTCTGGGCCCACGAAATCGGGCCGCCGCGCTCCGGCCAAGGAGTGCGCGGCGGCCCTGGGGCCCACCTCCCCGACGGACGAAGAGGTTGACCCGTGAAGTCGATTGTTGCAGGCCAGCATGCCGCGAACTTGGATGAGTTCGCGGAGCTGGCGTTGGGCGTGGACGAGGAGCTGTTCGCCGGCGTGCCCGGCGAGACGGCGATCGACCGCGCCGCCCGCATGGACGTCGCCGCCGCCGTGCTGGCGGACCTGCGCCGGGAGGCTCCGGAGCTGGCCGCCTACGCCGAGCGCCTGCTGGCCGCCGCCCCGGTCCCGCTCCCCACGACCCGCCGTACGGCCGGCCGCCCGCGGCCGGTGCTGGGGGTGGCGGCCTGATGGGACGCATCCGTGACGCCGCGGAACGCGCGGCCATCTCGCTCTGCTCGGACCGGCACGGCAACCCGGCCGGCGACCGACGGGCCGCCACCCTCGGCGGCCTGCTCTCGTCGGTGGCCGCCGACCACGGTCACCCGGCCGCGGCCGTCGTGGTGTCCGTCCTCGGCGCCACCGCGGTCGCCGCCGGGCAGGCTGTGGGCTACCCGGAGCCGCCCGAGGGCGGATACGCCGGGTTCGCCACCGACGGCGACAAGCCGCGCCGGGGGTGGTTCCGGTGAGCCGGTGGGGCAAGTTCTGGATGGTCGCCGCGCTGCTGGGTGTGGTCGGCATGGCGTTCCGCGTCTCGTGGAACGCGCTCAAGGACGTGGCCCGTGCGATCGGTGCGGACCCGCTCGCGGCCGGTCTCTACCCGCTGGTGGTCGACGGCCTGATGGCCTTGGCCCTGGTCGCCGCCCTGGTGCTGACCGGGGCCGACCGCCGGTTTGCTCTGCGGGTGCTGGGCGGCTACACCGCCGCCTCGCTGGTGCTCAACTACGTGCACGGTCTGGTGCCCGCGCTGCACGGCGGCGGTCGGGTCCGGTTGGCCGACTGGGCGCCCGCCCACTACGCGCTGGTGCTGCTCGCTTCGTGCCTGCCGGTCGGCTCCATCTTCTTCGGATCCGACCTGGTGGCCAAGGTTCTGCACCACCGACCCGAACCGGCAGAAAACGACCAGACCACTGCAAACCGGTCGACCCCTGACCTGCCCGAACCTGCCGAAGCCGCTCCGGTGTCGGCGGACGGGCAGTCGGCCGACCCCGCGCCGACCGCGGAGCCGACTCCGGTCCCGGTGGAGGTGGCGCCGGTCCGGCCGGTGCGGGCGGTTGCGGCGGTCGCGAGTCGGCCCCGCCGGTCGACTGGCAGCCTGCCGCAGTCGGCCCGCGCGAAGGTGCCAACCCGCACCGCTGAGGAGCTCCTTGCCGAGGCCCGGTCGGCCACCGCCGACTGGCCCGAGGCGGAGCTGACTGCGGAGCGGATCCGCGCCGCGGTCCGCACGTCCGCCGACCGCGCCCGGACCCTGCGCGACACCCTCAAGGCCGAGCGCACCAACACCCCGCCCGCCGCCGGCACCGACGACGGTGGCGCCGAGGACGGGGAGTCGGCGGCGTGAGCCGGCCGTGGTTCTGGGACCCGCACGGGGAGCGGTTCGGCCTGCCGACCTACCCGTGGCGGATGGCACCCGACGGGTACGCCACCCGGCGCCAGCTCCGCACGCGGGGGCTGCGGCCGGGTGGTCAGCCGGTCGCCGCACAGATCCTGTGGCGCTCGCGCCGCACCAAGAGCGTGCGTGCCGCTCACCTCTACCGGGCCGACCTCGCGAAGCCCGTCCGCCCGATGACCGAGGCCCGTTGGGCCGCGCTCGCCGCGGCGAACCGGGCCCGGCGCACCTGCCCCGCCTGCCGACGGGACGCCGGATACGTCCTGCCCGCTCACCTCGGCACCTGTCTGCCCTGCGCGGGCGGCCTCGCCGAGGTGGCCTGACTGCACCACAGCACTGCCCCGGGACGGCCGCTCAGCTTGCCGGCACGACGGCCGCCCCGGGTCCCCTCCCCGCACCACCAACTGGCAGTAAGGAAGGAACACCCAGTGAACCAGCACCACACGCCCGACCCGCACAACCCCGACGACCCGGACGGCCTGTTCGCCGCCCTGGAGGCCGACCTGGCCACCGACCAGGCCATCGGCGCCACCGTCCTGGACTTCGACAAGGCCCGTGCCGACCGCCGACCCCCGGCCGTGGACGACGACGGCATGCCCTCGGTCTACGTCGACTCCCGCAACCCCCGCGACCAGGTGGGCACGGTGGACCGGATGGCGATGGCCCACGGGGCGAAGCGCCGTCCGATCATCCCCGCGTGGGCGAAGTCGAAGGCCGAACTGCTCTCCTACGCCCGCTGGTTGGGCGGCAACGCCGCGCACACGGCTGGCTACCACGCGGTGCGCTCCCCGCTCTACGCGGGCAAGCTACTCGCTCGGGCGCCGCGCGGCACGGCCCGGCTGGTCGGCGGCACCTTCTGGTGGGTCACGGACGCCGAGGGACGCCCGGTGCGGGCCGCCTCGGTGCGCCGCGAGGACGTCGAGCAGTACCTGATCCTGTCGAGGCAGCGGGACCGCCGGGTCCGCGCCCGCGGCATCATGCTCCTGCTCGCCTCCGTGCTGGGGGTGGCGTTCACGGCGGTGCTGCTGGTCGCCACCCCCGGCTGGACCACCCTCGCCCTGGCCACCGCCGCCGCCCTCGCCCTCGGCACGGCGGGCGGGCAGGCCGACCAGCCCCTGATCGACCGGGCGGTCGTCGCGACGAAGGTCCAGCGGCTCACCTCGGACATCGTGGTCCGCGCGCTGGGGGCGATGGGCATCGCGGAGATCAACAAGGCGATGGCCAAGGGCGGTGACGGGATCAAGTTCGTCGCCCCGATCACCCGGGACGGCAACGGCTGGCGCGCCGACATCGACCTCCCCTACGGCGTGACCGCGATCGACATCATCGACAAGCGCGACCGCCTCGCCTCGGGACTTCGCCGCCCTCTGGGGTGCGTGTGGCCGGAGCCGGTGCACGACCAGCACGCCGGACGGCTGATGCTGTGGGTCGGCGACCAGGACATGTCCCAGACCAAGGCCCCCGCGTGGCCGCTCGCCTCGGCCGGGACGATCAGCCTGTTCAAGCCGCTGCCGTTCGGCACCGACCAGCGCGGCCGCTCCGTGAGCATGCTGCTGATGTTCGCGAACGTGCTGATCGGCGCCATGCCCCGGTTCGGCAAGACCTTCGCCCTGCGCGTCCTGATGCTCGCCGCCGCGCTCGACCCGACCGCGGAGCTGCACGTGTGGGAGCTCAAGGGCACCGGTGACCTGGAGGACGCCGCCAAGGTCGCCGCCGACTACGGCTCCGGCGCCGACGACGAGACCGTCGAAGGCGCCGTCGGGAGTCTGCGGTACGTGCACAAGGAGCTGGAGCGGCGGGCGGCGGTGATCCGCTCGCTGCCGAAGGAGCGGCGGCCGGAGAACAAGGTCACCCCGGAGCTGGCGGCCGACCGGAAGTTGGGGCTGCATCCGCTGGTGCTGATCATCGACGAGTGCCAGGAGCTGTACTCCCACGACACGTTCGGTAAGGAGGCCGGCACCCTCTCCGAGGCGATCATCAAGCGCGGCCCCGCGATGGGCGTGATCCTGCTGCTGGCCACCCAGCGCCCGGACGTGAAGTCCCTGCCGTCCGGGGTGTCGGCGAACGTGGGCATCCGGTTCTGCCTGCGGGTGATGGGCCAGACCGAGAACGACATGGTGCTGGGCACGTCCAGCTACAAGAACGGGCTGCGGGCCACCTCGTTCACCGCGAACGACAAGGGCATCGGCTACCTGGTCGGTGCCGCCACCGACGCGCAGATCGTCCGCTCCTACTACCTCGACGGACCCGCCGCCGGACGCATCATGGACCGCGCCCGCGCCGCCCGCATCGCCGCCGGCACCCTCACCGGCATCGCCGCCGGCGAGACCCCCGAGCGGGCCAAGAACACCAGCAGCATCCTCGACGACCTGATCTCCATCTGGCCCACCGGGGAGGCCAAGGTCTGGTCCGAGACCCTGGTCGCCGCGCTCGCCGCCCTGGACGAGGACCGCTACGGCGGCTGGGAGGCCGACCAGCTCGCCGCCGCGCTCAAGCCGCACGGCGTGGAGACGGTGCAGATCTCCCGCCGCGTCGACGGCCGGCAGACCAACCGGCGCGGCGTGGAGCGCGACCGCATCACGGAGGCCATCACGCGCCGTGACGGACAGCGGTCCGCCTGACCCTCAAGCGACGGTGCTACCGGTAGCGGGTGGGCCCGCTACCGGTAGCACCCCCGCTAGCACCCCATCCCTGCCCTGAGCTGGCCGCTAGCGGATAGCGGCCCACCTGGGCAAACCCCCGAAACCGCCCCGGGAGGCCCCCACGTGACCCCCGCCGCCCTGGCACTCGCCTGCCTACTCGCCGTCACCCTGTGTTACTGCCTGGTGTGTTGGGTGAGCCCGTTCGGCCGCTGCCGCAGGTGCACCGGCACCGGCCTGCTGATGCCCACCGGCCGCATCCGCCGCCCGAAGCCCTGCCGCCGCTGCCAGGCCACCGGCCGGCGGCTGCGGATCGGCCGCCGCCTGCACCACCACACCACCGCCACCCGCAACGTGGCCCGCCGCATCCGCGACGACGCCCACCACTGAACCCCGAGGGGAGAACCGCCGTGCTCGTCACCGTCTCCGCCGCGCTCCTGATGGCCGCCACCTCCGGAGCGCTCCTGTACTTCCGCCGCCTCGGCCCCGGCGCCGCCACCGTCGTGTGGCTGTCCGGCTTCACCGCCGCCTCCACCGGCCTCGCCGGGCCCGTCAACGCCCTGCTGACCGCCGCCGTCCACGCCCTCGCCCAGCACTGAGCCCAGGGGAGCCCACCATGCCCGCTCACGAGATCCGGCCTCTCGCCGCCGTCCACTTCCGCGAGGCGATGACCGCCGCCGGCGACCGCCAGCCCGCCGTGGCGCTCGCCGCCCTGATGCACATCGACAACGAGTCCTGGCAGGCCATCGAACACCGGCTTGCCGCCCTCGGCACCACCGTCCTGGACACCCTCGCCGCCCTCACCGCGAACGGAGGCACCACCCCGTGAACACCACCGACCTGGTCACCGCCGCCGTCCTGTTCGGCCCCGGACTCGCCGGCACCGCCGCCTACCTCCACACCCAGCGCGGCTGGCGCACCGACACCGCCGCCGTCCGCACCGTCCTCGCCGAATCCGCGACCGCCCGCGCCGCCGAGGGCGGCCTGCCCCCGCAGGGCGGCGAGCCCGCCCCCGACACCACCGAGACCGCGGAGCCGGTCCGGCTCGCCACCGTCCTGCCCTTCCCCGCCACCGGCCGCCACGCCGCCTGAAACGGAGACATCAGCCATGGCCAAGGAACCCCGCAGCTACCTCGACCCGCGGCAGATGGGCGCCGACAACCTCACCGATGCCGCCCGCCTGTTCCTCATCGGCATCCGCGTCGTGCGCGCCGAGAACCGCGGCAAGTCCACCGCCCGCCTCGAAGCGCGCGCCGACCGCATCCAGAACGAGGCCATCGCCCGCTGGGACGCCAAGTACGGCGACCGCTAACCACTGATGGCCGGGCCCGTCCTCGACTGGCGCGACGCCCGCCACTACGACCGCACCACCGACAAGCCATGCCGGTGGTGCGGTCACCGCACCCCGCTCCGCGACGACACCCGCCGCCCCGCGCACAAGGTGTGCGCCGAGCGGCACACCCCACCGGAGGAAGGAGAAACCCTTGCCCCCGACCAGTGAAAACCTCCGCCTCGCCGCCGCCCTCGCGGCGGCCGACCGCGGGCACCACGTCTTCCCGCTCGCCCCCAACGCCAAGTACCCCGCCCTGCACCACAAGGACCGCTGCCCCCACGCCGGCGCGTGCGCCGACGGCCACCTCGGCTGGGAGCAACGTGCCACCCTCGACCCCGACGTGATCGGCCGAGCATGGGGGCACGGCCCCTACGGCATCGGGGTGGCCTGCGGCCCGTCCGGGCTGCTGGTGGTCGACCTCGACACCCCCAAACACCCCCGCGACGTGCCGCCGCCCGAGGCGGCCGGGCAGGGCATCGCGGACGGCATGGACGTGTTCGCCGCCCTGTGCGAGCAGCACCACCAGCCCATCCCCGACCAGACGTTCACCGTCCGCACCGGCCGCGGCGGCCTGCACCTGTACTACGCCCTGCCGGCCGGGGTGTGGCTGCGGAACACCACCGGCGACAAGCGCGGCGGCCTCGGCTGGAAGGTCGACACCCGCGCCGCCGGCGGCTACGTCGTCGCCCCCGGCAGCACCGCCGCCGGCAAGCCCTACATGGTGACCGTCGACCTGCCCCCGGCCCCGCTCCCGCCGTGGCTGCTCGCCCTGCTCACCCCCAAGGCCCCCGCCGGGCCGCCGCCTGACGTGGCGTCGATCCGCGCCCGGATCGGCCGCCTGAGCGCCTACAACCGGGCCGTCCTCGACCGCGAGGCCGCCAAGGTCGAGGAAGCGGGCGAGGGGCGGCGGAACACGGCCCTGTTCGCCTCCGCCGCCTCCGTCGGCCGCCTGGTCGCCGCCGGAACCCTGCCCGAGGCCGACGCCACGAATGCCCTGCTCGCCGCCGGTCGCTCCATCGGCCTTGGAGAGACCGAGTGCCTGCGCACCATCCGCCAGGGCCTCGCCCGCGGCGCACAGGGCGTCAGCCGCGCGGCCTGAGCTCTGCCCGCCGGTGCCCCAAGGAGTAAGCGGCTTTCTCCTTGAGGTACCCGGGCCCGCATGTCCCCGTAGCGCTCGCCACAGCCTGCCTGACCGCCCATCATCCCTGCTCGGAAGGAACGCCCATGTCCATGCCCGCCAGCCCGTCTGAGCCCCCATACGACAACGTCACCAGCCTGTTCGGCGAGGGCTGGGACGACGCCCCGCCGCCGGAGGACGGGGACCGTTGGGACACCCCGATCCCGCTCGGCCAGGCCCGCGCCCTGCCCCCGTTCCCCGTGGACGCCCTGCCCGGCTGGCTCGGCGAGGCCGTGGCGGCGGTGGCCGAGGAGACGCAGACCCCGCCGGACCTTGCCGGCTCCCTCGCCCTCGCCGTGCTCGCCACCGCTGCGGGCGGCCGAGCCGAGGTGCTGGTGCGCGGCCGGTGGCGCGAACCGCTGAATCTCTACACCGTCGTCGCCCTGCCCCCGGGCAACCGGAAGTCCGCCGTGTTCGCGTTCATGGCCGCACCCCTGCTGGCCGTCGAGAAGGTCATGGTGGAGGCCGCGAGCGCCCAGCGGGCCGAGGCCGAGACCATGGCCAAACTGGCCCGCTCCGCCGCCGAGAAGGCCTCCAGCCGGGCCGCCTCGGCCGCCCCGGACGAGAAGGACGCGCTCACCGCCGAGGCCATCGCCCTCGCCCAGGCCGCCGAAGCCGCCACCATCCCCGAAAAGCCGCAGTTGGTCATCGACGACATCACCCCGGAGAACGCCGCCACCATGCTCGACCAGCAGGGCGGCCGCATCGCCGCCCTGAGCGCCGAGGGCGGCCTGTTCGACATCATCGCCGGCCGCTACTCCGGCACCCCGAACATGGACGTCTTCCTCAAGGCCCACGCCGGGGACATGATCCGCGTCAACCGGCAGGGCCGGGAATCCCAGTACATCCAGTCCCCGGCCCTCACCATCGGCCTCGCCGTGCAGCCGTCCGTTCTGGAGGACATCGCCAAGGTCCGCGGCTTCGAGGGCCGCGGCCTGCTCGCCCGCTTCCTCTACGCCCTGCCCAAGTCGCTGGTCGGCCGACGGAACCTGGAGCCGCGGACCATCCCTGATCAGGTCGCCGACACCTACACCACCACGCTCAGCGGCCTCACCCTCGCCCTCTCCGACTGGACCGACCCCGCCGTCCTCACCCTCACCCCCGACGCGGACCGGGCCGTCCTCGATCAGCAGAAGCGCACCGAACCCAAGCTCGACAAGGGCGGCTCCCTCGCGCACGTCGTCACCTGGGCCAGCAAGCTCGACGGCGCCGTCGTCCGCATCGCCGGCCTGCTCCACCTCGCCGCACATCCCGCCGACGGCTACACCCGCCCCATCGAGGCCACCACCGTCCAGGCCGCCGCGCGGATCGGCGACTACTACACCGCGCACGCCCTCGCTGTCTTCGACGCCATGGGCTCCGACCCCGCCCTCGGCCGGGCCCGCACCCTGCTCGCCCACCTCCAGAACCTCGGAGCCGAGGCGGTCACCAAGCGGGAGCTGTTCCGCGGCCTCGCCCGCGGCGACTTCCCGACTGTCGCCGACCTCGACCCCGCCCTCGCCCTGCTGGAGGAACACGGCTGGATCCGCCAGGACCCGCCGCCCGCCCGGACCGGTCGCGGCGGCCGGCCGCCGTCCCCGCGCTTCCAGCTGCACCCCGAGATCAGCCACCCCAACCCCTGACCACCCCAGACAGAACCGACAGAACTGACACAACCCCCAGCCGCCCGGCCTGACCTGCGCAAACCCGCCACAAGATCGCATGACAGAACCCGGCCCAAACTCCGACACAACCCCCGACCCCGAAACCGGCCCCTCCGACCGGGAGGTTCTGTCGGAGTTTCCGACCAGTTCTGTCACGCGATCTTGAAACGCAAAGCCGCAGGCCAGGACCCCTGCCGAGGGGTTCTGTCAGTTCTGTCGGTTCTGTCACGCCCCAAGCCGTCCCGCCCGTGCGCAGGAGGACCCGCCGATGGAACCCGCCGCCCCCGAAGCACTCTCCGCTGACCCCACCCTCCTTGTCCTCAAGGTCGAGGAGGCCGCACGTCGTCTCCGTATCGGTCGGACGCTGATGTACGAGCTCATCTCCTCTGGTGAGGTCCAGTCCATCGCCATCGGCCGCTCGCGCCGAGTTCCCGTTGCCGCCCTGACGGACTACGTAGTGCGGCTCATGCAGTGCCCGAACACCGAATCCGCAGCCTGAGAAGGACTGGCCATGACCAAGCGAGCAAAGCGCCCTGACGGCACGTCTTCCATCTACTTCGGCAAGGACGGCTACTGGCACGGCCGTGTCACCGTCGGTGTGCGCGACGACGGCAAGCCGGACCGCCGGCACGTCATGAGCAAGACCAGCGAAGCCGAAGTCATCCGCAAGGTGCGCGAGCTGGAGAAGCAGCGCGACGCGGGGAAGGTGCGTAAGCCCGGCAAGCCGTGGACCGTAAAGGCGTGGCTGCTGCACTGGGTGGAGGAGATCGCCAAGCCGTCCGTGCGCGAAAACACCTACAGCGGCTACGAGGTGGCCGTCCGGGTGCACCTCATCCCCGGGGTCGGAGCGCACCGGCTCGACAAGCTGGAGCCGGAGCATCTGGAGCGCTTCTACACGAAGATGCAGGCGAACGGCAGCAAGCCCGCCACCGCCCACCAGGTGCACCGCACGATCCGGACCGCTCTCAATCACGCGCTTCGGCGCGGCCACATCACCCGCAACGTGGCCACCCTCGCCGTGCCGCCGCGGATCGAAGAGGAGGAAGTCGAGCCGTACGACATCGAGGAGGTGCAGCGGCTGCTCGCCGAAGCCGCGAAGCGACCGAACAGCGCCCGATGGTCCATCGCCCTGGCCCTCGGGCTTCGGCAGGGGGAGACCTTGGGGCTGCGGTGGGCTGATGTCGACCTCAAGAGCGGCACTCTGCGGGTGCGCAAGAATCGTCTCCGGCCGAAGTACAAGCACGGCTGCGGGGGCGACTGCGGCCGAATGCCCGGCTACTGCAAGCAGCGCCTTCGGAAGAACGAGGACACCGCGAACACGAAGTCGCGCGCCGGCCGCCGGGTCATCGGCTTGCCGGAGGAGCTGATCCGGCTGCTGGAGCTGCACCGGGAGGAGCAGGACCGAGACCGCCGTCGCGCCGGGCAGGAGTGGCACGACAGCGGGTACGTCTTCACCTCGCCGTTCGGATGGCCGTTGGTGCCGAGCACGGACTACGACGCCTGGAAGCTGCTGCTGTCCGACGCCAAGGTCCGGGACGGGCGGCTGCACGACGCCCGCCACACCGCCGCCACGGTGCTCCTCATCCTCGGTGTCCCCGAACGAGTGGTGATGCAGATCATGGGCTGGTCGTCCACGGCCATGGCCGCCCGGTACCAGCACGTGACGGGCGGCATCCTCCAGGACGTCGCCAAGCGCGTCGGCGGACTCATCTGGCAGGTGGCCAAGGACGCGGACGGCCATGGCGAGGAGGCCGACGAGAAGGGCCGTTGAGACTACGGATGAGACTGTGAACGACGAAGGCCCCGACCGCAGTGCGGTCGGGGCCTTTCGTTTGCCCTGGCGGGCGGAGGCGGAGGATACGAGATTCGAACTCGTGAGGGGTTGCCCCCAACACGCTTTCCAAGCGTGCGCCCTAGGCCTCTAGGCGAATCCTCCGTGGGAGAGCTTAGTACATGTCGAGGGGTGCTCGCGAACCGCTATCCCGCAGGTGGCCGTGCGCGGTCGCCTGCGGATCTCAGACGGGGTGGATGGGCCACCCCGGGGCTGGGATCCGCTACTCTTGGGGCAGCCCCTCGTGCGGCGTCATCTCTCTGAACCCCCCCAGGGCCGGAAGGCAGCAAGGGTAGGAGGGCTCTGGCGGGTGCACGGGGGGTCCTTGCGTTCAGGAGTGCCCGACCGTCGAGGGACGACGCGTTTGTCGGCCCGTCCCGATATCGTCGGTGGCGTGTCCCTAGCCCTGTACCGCCGCTACCGCCCCGAGACCTTCGCGGAGGTCATCGGGCAGGAGCACGTGACCGCCCCGCTCCAGCAGGCCCTGCGCAACAACAGGGTCAACCACGCGTACCTGTTCAGCGGGCCGCGCGGCTGCGGCAAGACGACCAGCGCCCGCATCCTCGCGCGCTGTCTGAACTGCGAGCAGGGCCCGACCCCGACCCCCTGCGGCGAGTGCCAGTCCTGCCGTGACCTGGCGACCGGCGGCCCGGGGTCGATCGACGTGATCGAGATCGACGCCGCCTCGCACGGCGGCGTCGACGACGCGCGCGAGCTGCGCGAGCGGGCGTTCTTCGCCCCGGTGCACAGCCGGTACAAGATCTTCATCCTGGACGAGGCGCACATGGTGACCTCGGCCGGCTTCAACGCCCTGCTGAAGGTCGTGGAGGAGCCGCCGGAGCACCTCAAGTTCATCTTCGCGACCACCGAGCCGGAGAAGGTGATCGGGACGATCCGGTCCCGCACCCACCACTACCCCTTCCGCCTGGTGCCCCCCGGCACCCTGCGCGACTACCTCGCCGAGGTCTGCGGCCGCGAGGGCATCCAGGTCGAGGACTCGGTCTTCCCCCTGGTCGTCCGGGCCGGTGCCGGCTCGGTGCGCGACTCGATGTCGGTGATGGACCAGCTGCTGGCGGGCGCCGGCGAGGCCGGCGTGACGTACCAGATGGCCACCGCCCTGCTCGGGTACACCGACTCCGCTCTGCTGGACGAGGTGGTGGACGCCTTCGCCGCGCACGACGGCGCCACCGTCTTCCAGGTGGTGGACCGCGTCGTCGAGGGCGGCCACGACCCGCGGCGCTTCGTGACGGACCTGCTGGAGCGGCTGCGCGACCTGGTGATCCTCGCCACAGTGCCGGACGCCGGCGAGAAGGGTCTGATCGACGCCCCGGCCGACCGGGTCGCGGTGATGCAGGCACAGGCGGACCGCTTCGGCGCGGCCGAGCTCAGCCGCGCCGCCGACATCGTCAACACCGGCCTGACGGAGATGCGCGGCAATGCCGCGCCCCGCCTCCAGCTGGAGCTGATCTGCGCCCGGGTGATGCTGCCCGGTGCGTACAGCGACGAGCTCTCGCTGCAGGCCCGCCTGGACAAGCTGGAGCGGCGTGCCACGATGGGCGGCTTCCCCGCCGCGGGCGCCATGGTCGCCAGGCCCGGCCCGGTGATCGCTGCCGCACCTGTACAGGCCGCCCCCGTCCAGGCAGCCCACGTGCCGGTCGCCGAGGTGTCGCCCGTGCACCAGCCGCCGGCCCCGGCCCCCGTCCAGGCACCTGCCACGCCCCCCGCGCCGCAGCAGGCGGCCGCCCAAGCCGCTCCGGCGCCCGGCGCCTGGCCGATCCCGCGCAGCTTCCCCGCCCCCGGTGCGGCCCCCGCCCCCGGTGCGGCCCCCGCGGCCGCCCAGGCACCGGCCCCGCAGGCCCCCGCGCCCGCGGCCCCTCCGGTGCAGCCGCCGCCGCAGGCCGCGCCCGCCCCCGCGTCCGGTGCGCAGCCGTCCGCGGCCGCCCAGCAGGGCGCGGCCCAGATCCGGCAGATGTGGCCGCAGATCCTGGAGGCCGTGAAGAACCGCCGCCGTTTCACCTGGATCCTGCTCAGCCAGAACGGCCAGGTCGCCGGCTTCGACGGCAGCGTCCTGCAGGTGTCCTTCGTCAATGCGGGCGCCCGGGACAGCTTCGTGGGCAGCAACAGCGACGAGGTGCTGCGCCAGGCGCTGGCGGACGCGCTCGGTGTGGACTGGCGGGTGGAGTGCATCGTCGACCCGTCGGGCGGCGCCGGTGCGCCGGCCCCGGCCCCGCAGGGCGGGGGCGGCGGCTGGGGTGCTCCGCCGCAGCGTCCGGCCGCCCCGCCCGCGCAGCCGTCGTACCAGCCGCAGTCCGCCCCGCCGCCGCAGCCCGCCGCCCCGCAGGCCGCTCCGGTGCAGCCGCCGCGGCCCGCGGGCCCGTCCGCGGCGCAGCCGTCCGCGCCGGTGGCGGCCCCGCCGCAGGCCGCGGGCGGCTACCAGGCCCCGCAGCCGCCGCCGGTGGCCCCGGAGGACGACGTCCCGGAGGACGACGACCCGGATCTGACCGAGGAGGCCTTCTCCGGCCAGGAACTGATCATTCGTGAGCTCGGGGCGACGGTCCTGGAGGAGATCCACCACAACGGCTGACGCACCCCGGAGGGCGGTGCCGGGCCGCGGCGGGGTTCCCGGCCGCGGCGCCCGGTGGCGCCGCGTAGGCTCGGGTGCGACGACGTCGTTGAAGGCAGGAGAGTGCCGTGTTCCCTGGTGGCCAGCCCAACATGCAGCAGCTGCTGAAGCAGGCGCAGAAGATGCAGGAGGAGCTCGGCCGGGCTCAGAAGGAACTGGCCGAGACGAAGGTGAGCGGTTCGGCGGGCGGCGGCCTGGTCGAGGCGACGGTGACGGGCGCCGGCGAGCTGGTGGCGCTGACCATCGCCCCGGCCGCGGTCGACCCGGAGGACACCGAGACCCTGGCCGACCTGGTGCTCGCCGCCGTCCGGGACGCCAACGCGGCGGCCCAGCGGCTGCAGGCCGAGCGGATGGGCCCGCTCACCCAGGGCCTCGGCGGCGGCATCCCCGGTCTGCCGTTCTGACCCGTGTCGCGAACCGGGTCCGCCCGCGGTGTCCGGCGCGCCCCCGGCGGGCCGGAACGCGCCGGTGCTGTGTGATTTATGGGTGAGTCGGGCGCCGGACGGTGTGTCCGGCGCCCGATTCGTTGGATGATGGCACCGGAGCGACGGGCCCGGAGCACTGGGCACCGGGCCGTGGCCCGGCCGAAGGAAGGCGTGACGTGTACGAGGGCGTGGTTCAGGACCTGATCGACGAACTGGGCAGGCTGCCCGGCGTCGGGCCCAAGAGCGCGCAGCGGATCGCCTTCCATGTGCTGCAGGCCGACCCGGTGGACGTCCGGCGGCTGGCGAACGCGCTGATGCAGGTGAAGGAGAGGGTCCGGTTCTGCGTGGTCTGCGGCAATGTCGCGGAGTCCGAGCAGTGCCGGGTCTGTCTGGACCCGCGCCGCGACCTCGCGGTGATCTGCGTGGTCGAGGAGCCGAAGGACGTGGTGGCGATCGAGCGGACGCGCGAGTTCCGCGGCCGGTACCACGTGCTGGGCGGCGCGATCAGCCCGATCGAGGGCGTCGGCCCGGACGACCTGCGGATCCGGGAGCTGATGACGCGGCTCGCGGACGGCACGGTCACCGAGCTGATCCTGGCCACCGACCCCAACCTGGAGGGGGAGGCGACCGCCACCTATCTGGCCCGGCTGTGCAAGCCGATGGGCCTGAAGGTGACCCGGCTGGCGAGCGGCCTGCCCGTCGGCGGGGACCTGGAGTACGCCGACGAGGTCACCCTCGGCCGGGCCTTCGAAGGGAGACGACTGCTCGATGTCTGACCACAGTGACACCGCCCACACCCGGGAACCCGACGACTTCGCCGTCCAGATCGCCGACTCGGTGGAGAGCTTCGTGCTCGCCGTGACCGAGGTGGCCAAGGGCGACGAGCCGGGCAGCGCGATCTCGCTGCTGCTGCTGGAGGTCTCGCAGCTGCTGCTGGCGGGCGGCCGGCTGGGGGCCATCGAGGACGTCCTGCCGGAGGACCGGTTCGAGCCGGACACCGGGCCGGAGCCGGACGGCGTCGAGCTGCGCGAGCGGCTCGCCGAGCTGCTGGCGCCGATCGACGTGTACCACGAGGTCTTCGACCCGTACGGGCCGCCGGAGAAGCCGAGCGCCTTCCGGATCTCGGACGACCTGGCGGGTGTGGTCGCGGAGCTGCGGCACGGCCTGGTGCACTACCGGGAGGGCCGGGTCAGCGAGGCGCTGTGGTGGTGGCAGTTCTCGTACCTGTCCAACTGGGGTTCGACCTGCACCGCGGTGCTGCGGGCGCTGCAGTCGCTGATCGCGCACGTCCGGCTGGACAGCCCGATCGGTGCGGCGGTGGACGGTGCGGACACCGACCAGGACGGGCTCACCGACGAGCAGCTGGAGCAGCAGGCCGGCGACCTGATGGCCGCCGAGCTGGGTCTGTGAGGAAGGTTCCACCGAATCTCCACAACGTGAAATCCGGGGTCGGGCTGATGCCCGGCCCCGGATTTTCTTTCGGCGGGCGGGGCTCCGCCCGCAGACCTGCCTGTTCCCGCTGCTCACCAGGCGATATGGTCGTCTCGTCATATGGATGGCTCCGGTCGCCCGCGCCCCGCTCGATAGACTGGCCGCGACCGCAGAAGGGGGCCACCACCCCCGAAACGACACAAGTCGAGGAGCGCACGTGGGCCTTGTCGTGCAGAAGTACGGCGGCTCATCCGTTGCGGATGCCGAGGGCATCAAGCGCGTCGCCCGACGGATCGTCGACACCAGGAAGGCCGGCCATGAGGTCGTCGTCGTGGTGTCCGCGATGGGAGACACGACGGACGAGCTCATCGAACTCGCGGAACAGGTGACCCCTATTCCGTCCGGCCGTGAGTTCGACATGCTGCTGACCGCAGGAGAGCGCATCTCCATGGCGCTGCTGGCCATGGCGATCAGAACGCTGGGCTTCGACGCCCAGTCCTTCACGGGCAGCCAGGCGGGCGTCATCACCGACGCCACGCACAACAAGGCACGCATCATCGACGTCACGCCCGGCCGCATCCGCAACGCCCTGGACGAGGGCAACATCGCGATCGTGGCCGGCTTCCAGGGCGTGTCGCAGGTCAGCAAGGACATCACCACGCTGGGCCGCGGCGGCTCGGACACCACCGCCGTCGCCCTGGCGGCGGCGCTCGGCGCCGAGGTCTGCGAGATCTACACCGACGTGGACGGCGTGTTCACCGCCGACCCGCGCGTGGTGAAGAAGGCCCGCAAGATCGACTGGATCGCCTTCGAGGACATGCTGGAGCTGGCGTCGTCCGGCTCCAAGGTGCTCCTCGACCGCTGCGTCGAGTACGCGCGCCGCTACAACATCCCGATCCACGTTCGCTCGTCGTTCTCCGGTCTGCCGGGGACAATCGTGAGCAACGACAACCCCAACAAGCCCGAAGGGGGCGAGATGGAGCAGGCCATCATCTCCGGAGTCGCCCACGACACGTCCGAGGCCAAGATCACGGTCGTCGGGGTGCCGGACAAGCCGGGCGAGGCGGCCCGCATCTTCCGTGCCATCGCGGATGCCGAGGTCAACATCGACATGGTGGTGCAGAACGTCTCCACCGCGTCCACCGGCCTGACCGACATCTCCTTCACCCTGCCCAAGACCGACGGCCAGAAGGCCATCGACGCCCTCGGCCGGGTCAAGGACGGAATCGGCTACGAGTCGCTGCGCTACGACGACGCCATCGGCAAGCTCTCGCTGGTCGGCGCCGGCATGCGCTCCAACCCGGGCGTCACCGCGACGTTCTTCGAGGCGCTCTCCGAGGCCGGGGTCAACATCGAGCTGATCTCCACCTCCGAGATCCGCATCTCGGTCGTCACCCGCTCCGAGGACATCCCGGAGGCCGTGCGCGCCGTGCACACCGCCTTCGGCCTGGACACGGACACCGACGAGGCCGTCGTCTACGGCGGCACCGGCCGCTGATCCACCGGACGGGCCGGGCGCACCGATTCTGCGGTGCGCCCGGCCCGTTCGTTCGTGGAACGGGAGCACCGTCACGGTTTCTCCCGATCCTGCCGAGACAATCCGTCATAATCACCCGTTGTTCCGCTGGAGCGGCCTCCCGTTCGTACGGAAGAATGGCAGGCCGTCCGGGCAACCATGACGGGGGATCGAGTGTCCAACAGGCGTGTCGAACGTGATCGAGGCGGTGCCGGTGGTGTCGCTGCCGCTGCCGGTACGCCGGTCGGCAGCTAGTCGGATGGGCTCGGCCGCGGCGGCGGACGCGACGGGGGCCAGCGTCGACCAGCTCACCGAGACCTACCAGGCCCACTACCGGTCACTGCTGCGCCTGGCCGCGCTGCTGCTGGACGACCTCTCCTCCTGCGAGGACGTCGTGCAGGAGGCGTTCATCCGGGTCCACGCCGCCCGCAAGCGGGTCCGCGAGCCCGAGAAGACCCTCGCCTACCTGCGGCAGACCGTCGTCAACCTGTCCCGCTCCACGCTGCGCCGGCGCATCCTGGGCCTCCGCCTGCTGCCCAAGCCCATGCCTGACATGGCCAGTGCAGAAGAAGGGGCCTACGATGCGCTGGAGCGCGATCAGCTGAGGACCGCGCTGAAAGGGCTGCAACGCCGTCAGCGGGAGGTGCTCGTGCTGCGCTACTACGCGGACCTGACGGAGGCCCAGGTCGCCGAGGTGCTCGGCGTCTCCGTCGGCTCGGTCAAGGCGTACGGCTCGCGCGGACTGGCCACCCTGCGCGTCCTGATGGAGAGCAGCCATGACTGACGACCAGCAGGGCCGCGAGCGCGCCGAGTACGAGCTGCGCGCCCTCTTCCGCGAATCCGTGGCCGCCGTCGAGCCCGACCCGGCCGCACTCGGCCGCATCCGCCTCGCCGTGCCCCGCCGCCGCGCCCGCCGGCGCCACGCCTGGACGGGCGCGGTCGCCGCCACCCTGGTCGCGGCCGCCGCCGTGCCCACCCTGCACGCCGTCCGGCCCTTCGACCTCTCCGGCGGGCCCACCGCCGGCAGCGCAGACGCGCACGGCGCCAGCAGCGTGCCCCGGCCCAGCCGGGGTAGCCCCGGCGGCCCGCGCAGCACCCCGCTGCCCGCTTTCCCCGACGGGCGGCCCACCCCTTCGGCGAGCGGCAGCGGCACCGCCACCGACCCCGGGCAGTCCGGCGCCCCCGCCAGCGCGCCCCCGGCCGTCCCCGCCTGCCTGCGGGCCGACCTCGGCCGCGCCACCGCCCACCTGGACACGGCGGACAGCGCCGGCAGCGTCTACGGGTACTTCACCGTACGGAACACCTCGGCCCGCAGCTGCGGGCTGACCGGCCCCGGCACCGTCGCCGCCACCGCGGGCGGCCCCGCCGAACAGGCCCGGATCAAGGTCGTCGACCACATCGCCGGCGACGCCGCCGCGGCACTGCCCGCCCCGACCGCCGTCCCCCTCCCGCTGGTGCTCGCGCCCGGCGAGGGCTACCGCGTCCGGTTCGGCTGGGTGCCCGAGGGCACCTGCCCGAGCAGCGCCCCCCGGGCCGCCGCGCCCGCCGCCGACAGTGCCGCCCCGGCCGTCCCCGGCGCGGCCGGCACCGAGACCAGCCCCAGCCCGACCCCCTCGGCCGTCCCGCCGAGCGTCACCGTCGCGCACACCCCCGAGGGCGGCGTACCCGAGGCGGCCAGTGCGGTGATCACCGGGAGCTGCGGCGGCACGGTCTACCGCACCGCCCCCGAGACCGTCCCGGTCGAGCCGTCCACCGCCGCACCCACCTCCGGCTGACCGCGGCGGGGCGCGGCGCGCCGGCCCGCGGCGGCACCCCTGCGGCCGGGGGCCGGCGTAGGGGTCGTTACCGTGGTGGTGTGTACCGGTTTCTCCTGACTCCGCGGTGGATCGCCGCCAGTGCCGTCGGCGTGGCCGCCATCGTGGTCTGCCTGATGCTCGGCAGCTGGCAGCTCGGCCGGTTCGAGGACCGGGTCGACAGCCACCGGGACACCGCCCAGGCATCCGCCGCCGCGGCCGCCTCCGCCGCCGCGCCGCTCACGGACGTGCTCACCGCCGACCGGCCGCAGGTCGGCACCGACACCGTCGGCCGGACCGTCACCGTCACCGGCAGCTACGACAGCGCCCACCAGCTCCTCGTCCCCGGCCGCACCGTCGACGGGAAGCAGGGCTACTACGTGCTCACCCCGCTGCGCACCGCCGACGGCCGGGCCGCCGCCGTCGTCCGCGGCTGGGCGCCCGGGGAGCCCGGCAGCGGGCAGGCGCCGCCCGCGGCGCCGACCGGCGAGGTCACCGTCGCCGGCCGGCTCCAGGCACCCGAGAACAGCGGCAGCGGCGGCGCCGTCGCCGGCGGCCTGCCCGCCGGGCAGCTCGGCACCATCAGCCCCGCCACCCTGATCAACGTGCTGCCCTACCAGGTGTACGACGGCTGGATCGCCGCCGACGGCGTCACCCCGCCGCTGGCCCGGGTGCCGACCGTCGAACCGCAGGGCGGCAACGGCCTCACCCTGCGCGCCTTCCAGAACCTCGGCTACACCCTGGAGTGGTTCGTCTTCGCCGGCTTCGTGGTGTTCATGTGGTTCCGGCTGGTCCGCCGGGAGGCGGAGGCCGCCCAGGACCGGGCCCTCGGGCTGGACCCGGTCCAGTAGGGCGCTACCGCTTGGTCGGCAGCGGGGTCTTCGCCGTCGGCAGCGGAGTCCGCGGCGAGGGCAGCAGGCTGCCGGAGCCCGGCACCGGGCTCGGCGAGAAGGACCACGACCGGCTCGGCGCCGGGCTCGGCGAGGAACCGCAGCCGTAGCCGTCGCCGCTCGACCCGCTCGTCGAGCCGGACGTGCCCGAGTGGTGGTGGTGCACCGTCCGGCTGCTCTTGGACTTCTTGGCGCTGCGCCCCGACTTGGCCATCAGCTGCGCCGACAGGTCGCCGCCGGGCGCCCCGCCGTCCACCGAGACGGCCGGAGCACCGGCCGCATCGGGGTCGCAGGGGTCCTCGCTCTCGTCCGAGCACGCCGTCGCCGTCAGCAGTACGGTCAGCACTGCGGCCGCAGCCAGGGCGGTGCGTCTGCTCATTCCCCGTCTCCCCCGTGCACAGGGCCGCCGAGGTGCCGCTGCGCGAAGTCGATCTCAAGCCTCAGCTGCCGGATGCGCTCCTCCACCACCAGCGAGCCGTGGCCGGCGTCGTAGCGGTAGACCTCGTGCACCTTACCGAGGGCCTCCAGCCGGGCGACATAGTTCTCGATCTGCCGGATCGGGCAGCGCGGGTCGTTCACACCCGCGCTGATGTACACCGGAGCCTTCACCTGCTCCACGTACGTCAGCGGCGAGGACGCCCGCCAGCGGTCCGGCACCTCCTCCGGCGTGCCGCCGAACAGCGTGCGGTCCAGCGACTTCAGCGCCTCCATCTCATCCGCGTACGCCGTGAGGTAGTCCGCGACCGGGACGGCCGCCAGGCCCAGCGTCCAGTCCTCGGGCTGCACCCCGAGACCGAGCAGCGTCAGGTAGCCGCCCCAGGAACCGCCGGACAGCACCAGCCGGGCCGGATCGGCCAGCCCCGACTCCACCGCCCAGGTGCGGACCGCGCCGATGTCCTCCAGCTCGATCAGACCGACCCGCTCGCGCAGCGCGTCCGTCCAGGCCTGCCCGTAGCCCGTCGAGCCCCGGTAGTTGACCCGGACGACGGCGAAACCGTGATCCAGCCAGGCGGCGGGCCCGGCCGCGAAGGAATCGCTGTCGTGGTGGGTCGGGCCGCCGTGGATCTCGAAGACCGTCGGGAACGGGCCCTCGCCGGCCGGTCGCTGGACCAGCGCGTGCACCCGGCCGCCCGGCCCCTCCACCCAGACGTCCTCCACCGGCACCGACCCCGGCGGCACCGGGCCCGGAGCCCGCAGCACCACCGTGCCCGCCGTCGAGCGGACCGCCGACGGCTCCGCCGCCGACGACCACAGGAACTCCACCGTGCCGTCCGGCCGCGCCGTCGCCCCCGCGACCGTGCCGCGCGGCGTGTCCAGCCGGGTCAGCTCCGCCGCCGCCAGGTCGTACGAGAAGAGCTCGCTGCGCGCCTCGTACTCGTGCTCGATGAGCAGGGACCGCGCGCCCGGCCGCCACTGCGCCGACAGGTCGCCGGGGAACTCCCGGCCCTGCTCGTCGCGGAGCACCAGCTCGGTCTCGGTGCCGGCCACGACGTCCCACAGCATCGGCTCCCAGCGGCCCCGGCGCTGGTGCGCGACCAGCAGCCGGGTGTCGCCGTCGGCCGGCGCGAAGCCCAGGCAGGCCACCCCGCGCGGGTCCGCGCGCCCGGTGACCTCGTCCAGCTCGGCGATGGCCGCACCGTCGGACAGCCGCAGCACCCGGATCGCCGAGTGCATCGCGTCGCCGTGCTCGGTGTGGTCCACCGCCAGCAGCGAACCGTCGTACGACAGGTCGCCGATGCCGCCGTACTCGGCGTGCCGGTACACCACCTCCACCTCGGACGAACCCGGCCGGCGCAGGTACAGCGCGGTGCCCTCGTCGTCCGTGGAGGTGCCCACCACCACCGTGCCGTCCCGGCCGAGCGCCAGACCCGCCGAGTACGCGGCGGGCACGCCCGGCACCGCCTCCTCGTCCGGGCCGCCCGCGAACGGCTGGCGGCGCCACACCCCGAACTCGTCGCCGTCGGTGTCGTCGAACCACCACACCCAGGCGCCGTCCGGGCTGAGCTCCGCATCGGTCGTGCCGTTCGGGCGGTCGGTCACCCGGCGGTGCGTGTCCGTCACCCGGTCCCAGGCGTACACCTCGTAGGTACCGGTGCCGTTCGACACGTACAGCGCCCGCTCCGGGGCCTCCTCCGCCCAGTCGGGCAGCGACACCCGTGCCGCCCGGAACCGCTGCTCCCACGCCGGTGCGGCGTTCTTCTCCTCGCTCATCCCCCCATCCAACCCGATGCCCGGCGCGGAACGGAACGCGTCCGCAGCGCCGGGCACCGGACGGCCCCGCCTCAGGCGCCGGGCACCTTGTCGAGGAAGCCCGCCACCGAGGCGACCCGGCCCTCGCCGTCCACGGCCAGCACGTCGAAGCCCTCCACCAGCGGCTCCGCCCCGGCCGGGCCGAGGCCCCAGGTGAACCGGGCCACCCGGTGGTGCGCGTCGACCGGTCCGAGCGTGAACACGAAGCCCGGGAACTGCGCCTGCACCGCCGCCACCGTCGCGTCCAGCCCGTCCCGCCCGACCACGTCCACCAGCGGGTCGGTGTAGCTGCCGTCCTCGGCCCACAGGGCGTCGATCGCCGCCCGGCGGTCGCCGCCGTCGGTCTCGTTCCACACGGAGATGTACTCCTCGACGATCTGCCGGAGGTCGCTCACGATGCTGTCCCTTCGATCCGTCGCGGGCCGTTCCCGCTGCTCACGAAGGTAGCCGCGGCCCGGTGCCCGGCGAATCGGTCGGCCATAGGCAACTGCCGCGCCCCGCACCGGACATGGCTGGGTAGGGTGGCAGGCGTGCTGTACGGCAGGACGGGGGAGCAGGCAGCGGTCGAGGCCCTGCTGGACGCCGCGCGGGAGGGCCGCAGCGGCGCCCTGGTGCTGCGCGGCGAGGCCGGCATCGGCAAGACCGCGCTGCTCGACGCCGCAGCCCGCACCGCCGACGGCTTCCGCGTGCTCAGGGCCACCGGCATCGAGTACGAGGCCGAACTCTCCTTCGCCGGGCTGCACCTGCTGCTCGCACCCGCCCTCGACCGCCTGGACGCCCTGCCCGGCCCGTTGCGCCGCGCCCTGGAAGGCGCGTTCGGCCTCGCCGACACCGGCCCCGGCGACCGGCTGCTGCTGGGCCTCGCCACCCAACACCTGCTCGCCGAACTCGCCGGCGACCGGCCGCTGCTGTGCCTGGTCGACGACGCCCAATGGCTGGACGCCGCCTCCGCGGAGGCACTGCTGATCGCCGCCCGCCGGCTCCGCGAGGAGGGCGTGGCGCTGCTGTTCGCCGCCCGCGACGGCGAAGGCGCCTTCCCGGCAGGCGGGTTGGCCGAACTCCGGCCCGCCCCGCTGGCCGCCGCCGACGCCGAACAACTGCTCCCCGCCGGGCTCGACCCCGCTCTCCGCCGCCGGGTGCTCGCCGAGGCGCACGGCAACCCGCTCGCCCTCACCGAACTCCCCGCCGCCCTCGCCGCCGGCGCCGCGGCGGGCCCGCTGCCGCTGCCCGGCCGCCTCCGGCTCGCCTTCCACGGACGGCTGACCCGCCTGCCCGCCGCGACCCAGACCCTGCTGCTGGCCGCAGCCGTCGAGGAGACCGGCGACCTCGGCACCGTCCTCGCCGCAGCCGCCGCACTCGGAGCCGGCCCCGCCGACCTCCCGCCCGCCGAGCAGGACGGCCTGGTCCGCGCCGCCGACGGCGGGATCGCCTTCCACCACCCGCTGCTGCGCGAAGCCGTCCTGCAACGCGCCCCGCTCGACCAGCGGATCGCCGTCCACCGGGCCCTCGCCGGGGCCCTCGACGGCGACCGCCGCACCTGGCACCTCGCCCTCGCCGCCACCGGACCCGACGACGGCCTCGCCGACGCACTCGAAGAAGCCGCCCACCGTGCCGAGGCCCGCGGCGGGCACGCCGGCGCCGCAGCCGCCTTCGAACGGGCCGCCCGGCTCACCGCCGACCGCGACGGACACACCAGGCGCCTCGTCCTCGCCGCCGAGGCCGCCGCCGACGCCGGCGAGAGCGACCGGGCCGCCGACCTCGCCGTCCGCGCCCGCGCCCGCACCGCCGACCCCGTCGCCCACGCCCTGATCGACCACCTGCGCGCCGCCGCGGCCTTCCAGCACGGCGACCACCCCGCCGCCTACCGGCTGCTCCTCGACGCGGCCGGCCCCGGCACCCCGGCCCCGGACGCCGCCCGGATGCTCTTCCTCGCCTTCCACGCCGCCTGGTACCTCGGCGAGGCCGAACTCGCCACCGCCGTCGACCGGCTGGCCGCCCTGGCACTCCCGCCCGACGACCCGGCCGCGCCGATCGCCGACTACCTCCTGGCCGGCACCCTCCCGCTGCTCGGCCGCCCCGCACCGCCCGCCCCCGACGCCGCCGAGGCCGTCGACCGGGCCCGCCGCGCCGGCGCCGACGCCGTCCGGGACTTCGCCCAACTCAGCGGCGTCACCCTCGTCCTCGGCCGGGACGAGGAGACCCACCGGGTCACCGCCGCCCTGATCGAGGAGGCCCGCCGGGCGGGCGCCGTCGGCACCCTCCCCACCCTGCTCTTCTTCCACGCCGAGGCCCAGCTCTTCCACGGCCGGCACCGCGAGGCCGAGATCACCGCCGGCGAGGGCCTCTCGCTCGCCCGCGACACCGGCCAGCACCAGTGGGCCAGCCAGCTCGGCGCCCTGCTCGCCCTGCTCGCCGCCCTGGCCGGGGACGCCGGGCGCTGCACCGCCCTCGCCACCGAGGCCCTCGACGGCCGCGGCCCGGCCCGACCCGCCGGACGCGCCTGGACGCAGTGGGCACTCGGCCTGCTCGACCTCGGCGAGGGCCGCGCCGCCGAGGCCCTGGACCGGCTCGCCGAACTCACCGGCGGCAGCCAGCGGTACCACGTCTCCGGCACCCGGGCCGTGCCCGACCTGGTCGAGGCCGCCGTCCGGATCGGCCGCCCGGAGCAGGCCGAGGAGCCGTACCGGCGGTTCGCCCGCTGGGCGGAGGCCTGCGGACAGCCGTGGGCCCGCGCCCTGCTGCTGCGCTGCCGGGCCCTGCTCGGCCCCGACGAACTCGCCGAGGCCGGCTACCTCGCCGCCCTCGACCTGCACCGCACCGCCGAGCGCCCCTTCGAACAGGCCCGCACCGCCCTGCTGTACGGGGAGTGGCTGCGCCGCTCGCGCCGCCGCACCGACGCCCGGCCGCACCTGCGGGCCGCCCTGGAGGCCTTCGACCTGCTCGGCGCCGGGCCCTGGGCCGACCGGGCGCGCACCGAGCTCACCGCCACCGGCGTCGGCGCCCCCGCCGCACCGGCGGCCGGACCGCTCGCCGCCCTCACCCCGCAGGAGCTGCAGATCGTCCGGCTCGCCGCCCAGGGCCTGAGCAACCGGGACATCGCCGCCCAGCTGTTCCTGAGCCCGCGCACCGTGGGCCATCACCTCTACAAGGCCTACCCCAAGCTGGGGGTGGCCTCCCGCCAGGACCTCGCCGGCCTGCTCTGACGGCGGCCGACGGGTTCGCTCCGCGGGTTTCTGCGTGGCACGCTCCGCGGGTTCTGCGCGGTCCGCCCTGCCGGTTCTTGCGTGGTCCGCCCTGCCGACACGCCGGACGGCCGCGGCGACCTGTCGGCCCGTTCCTCCGGGGTGCCCGCCGCCCCTCCACCCTGCTGCTCGACGCCGCGACCTCGCGGTTCGCGGACCGGGGGCCGGCCGGTCCGGCTGCCCGTCAGGGCGAGGGGACTCGCCCGCCGCCGCGGCCCGCGTCGCCGCGGAGGGCCTTCCGGGTTATCAATGAAGCTGCGACAAACCCGGACAAAAGGACCAGCGCCATGCCCGTCTCCAACCTCATCGTCGGTCCGCCGCCCCCACTGACCGTCACCGTGGACGGCTCCGCCCTGATCACCGAGATCGAGGACTACCTCGCCTCGCTGCCGCCGTCCGCGCGCGTCCCCGTCCCGTACGTCTGCCCGCTGGGCCGGGCCCTCCAGCCCTGGAACGCCGACCAGCCGCTGCCCCGCCGCACCGTCCTGGACCGGCTGGCGCACCGTCCGCCACGGCCCGTCCCGGTGTCCGTCGCCGGGCACCTCCAGCTGACGTCGCGCTACCTCACCGCCTTCGGCTGGCTGCAGGGCGCCCTCTGGGACAGGCACGGCCGGGTCTGCCTGCTCGGTGCCCAGACCGCCGTGCTCGCCCACGGTTACGGCACCCCGCAGACCGTCCGCCGCGCCCGCACCCAGGTCATGGAGGTCCTGCACGCCGGCGGCATCACCGTCAGCTCGCCGGACGTCTACAACGACGCCCCCACCACCCGCGAGGCCGACATCCACCGCCTCCTCGCCTCGGCCGCAGCCCGCGCCCACCACCTGGGCATCTGAGGCCTGGCGGCCGGGCCGGAGGGCGGGCGCGAGGCGGGGCTCAGCCGGCCGTACCGGCCCGGCTCGACCAGGTCGACCGCGGAGGCCGGACCGAGGCCGGGGACGGCCCGGCGCAACTCGCGGACGGCGCGCACCTCGTCGCCCTGCGGATCGACGCCGGCCTGCGCGAGCACGCCTGCGACCCACCGCCCTTCGCCTGCTGCAGCGCCTCGCGGGCAACGTCCAGCTCGCGCAGGACCACCAGGTGGGTTTCAGAGCGATCGTCAGACGAGGTCTGCCCGGGGCCCTGCGGCCCCGGGTGGGCGGGGATCCGATCGTGGTCGCCCTTCGGGCACCTGTATGTTGATCAACCGTCGGACCTGTCGGTGTCCCGTCCGGGATGTCGGCGTGCAGGGCCGGCCGGGCCGGCGACCGCATCGCGGAATTGGGTCGCTGTCGCCGGGGGATCGGGACAGACTTCGGCGTCGGGTTGAACAGCCGCCCGTCATCCCAACGTGCTCGAAGGATTCTGCATGACTACTCCTGCCCCGCCCGACAGCCCGCAGCCTGTCGGGGAACCGGCCGACGCGAACCCGTGGGCACCGCCGGGCCCGCGTCAGGGCGAGGGGCAGGGCGAGGCGCCGGGTCGGGAGGCCCTGGCCACGGCCGTGGCTCCTGACCCCGGCGCGGGCCCGGGTGTGCCGTACTGGCCGCCGTATCCGATGCCGGCGCCGCAGCCCCGCAACGGCCTGGGCATCGCCGCCATGGTGCTCGGGATCGTCGGCGCCGTCCTCAGCCTGACCGTCATCCTGTTCTGGCTGTCCTGGCTGCCGGCCCTGCTTGCGGTGATCTTCGGTGCCGTCGGGCTGAGCCGTGTGGGCAAGGGCCTGGCGACCAACCGGGCGATGGCGCTCGCGGGCGTGATCCTGGGCGTCTCGGGCCTGCTGGTCTCGGCCGGTGCCGGGGTGTTCGTCGTGGCGCACGTGCAGGCGGTCAACGAGAAGCGGCAGGTGGCCGAGGACGCCGCCCGCGCCCGCGCCGAGGAGCGGGTGGCGAAGGAGAAGGAGCGGATCGAGGCCCAGAACAGGAAGATCGAGGCCGAGCGGGAGAAGCAGGCTGCGGACGAGCGGGCCCGGCACCTGTCGTTCGGCCAGTCCTACACCTACGAGGACGGGCTGAAGGTCACCATGGCCAAGCCGGAGCCGTACGTTCCGAGCGAGACCGTGTTCGAGGCCCCCAAGGATGCCACGATCGTCCAGGTGAAGATCACCGTCGTCAACACCGGGCCGAAGGAGCTCTCGCTCTACGGATCGGGGATGCTCTTCGTCAAGGACGCCAAGGGCAACCTCGTCTTCACGCTGATCGACGGCAGCGGGCGGATGAAGCTCCTCGCCGGCTCCCTCGCCCCCGGCCAGGAGGCCACCGGCCTGACTGCGTACGCCCTGCCGAACAGCGCGGCCGACCCGTTCTCCGTCGAGTTCACCTACGGCTCCGGGCTGCAGCGCAAGGGCGTCGCCTGGTCCGGCCCTCCCAACTGACCCGAGGCCACACCCCCAGAACCCGCCGCGCAGGAACCAGGACCACCGACCTGCTGCACAGCAGAAACCCCGCGCCGCGAGCACCACAGTCCGGCCGCCCGGCTGAGGGACCGCCAGTAGCTGCCCGCCCGGAGACGGATTCCAAGACCTTCTCCGGAATTCCTCCCGACAGCCCCGGAAAGCCAGTCAGGCCCGGTCTCCCCTACGGAAGACCGGGCCTGACCTGGTCTTACTGGTCCGGGGTGGCGGGATTCGAACCCACGTCCTCTTCTACCCGAAGCAACCCGGGCGCTCGGGTGATGTGGTGGTGCAATGCCGCTGTCCTGTGTGAGCGATCCCTCGACGTCTGCGGTTGTCCGCCGGCGTACGGAGCCGTTGTCGCGCAGTTACTGACTTCGGCTTGTCAGGGTGAACCTTCCCGAGGTCCCTGATGGGCTTGGCCTGGAGGCGGTGCGGATGCAGGTGGCCGAGCTGTCCGAGCAGGGGTCAAGCCGCCGGAAGTGGCACTGCAGCTGCGAGTGAGCCGGAAGTCGGCCTACCAGTGGCACCAGCTGTGGCGGGACGGCGATGTGCAGACTTTGGCGTCCCGCGGCCCGAGCGGATCACGGTGCCGTCTGCCGCCGCGCTGCCTGGAGAAACTCACCGCGCATCTGGAACAGGGCCCGGCCGCGCACGGCTGGGTGGAGGACCAGATGCGGACCGCGGCGCGGGTGACCACGCTGATCGGCGGCGTCCACCAACTGGTCAAGGCACCGATCGTGCTGGTCCGGGACCGCCTGAACAGCCACGTCTCCCATGCCATGTGCGAGTTGATCGGCCAACGGGCCTGGTTGACGGTCTTCCTCCTTCCCGCCCACTCGCCCGACCTCAACCCCGTGGAACGGGTCCGGGCACACGTCAAACGTGGCCTGGCCGACCCCCGCCACCAGCTGCCTCACTGCCGATCCGGAGGCGCCTGACTGCCGGCCCGCATGCTTGCCGGCATGGAGTGGGACGGGCCTCGGCAGAACGTCGTGGCGCGTACGAGGCACCGGTGTCGCCCGGCCCGGAGGGCTGCGTACCTGCGCCGGACGGGATGAGTACTTCTACTCAGGCCGGGCCCGCGGTGATGAT